>CAZDYA010000215.1:0-3185 GCA_964509515.1 uncultured Spirochaeta sp. | reverse complement strand
GCCAGTCAAGAATGGCGGCGAAATCGCCATTCAGAATCAGGCTATCCAAATCGCCCAGGTCGCGTTGCATGGCCTGTGAAAACTGGGCTGCATATATGTTACCCAGAGCATATGTTGGAAAATACCCAAAGGAACCATGCGCCCAATGCACATCCTGCAAAACACCCTCGGAATCATTGCCCGGGGCAATACCCAGGTACTCCTGCATACGAGCGTTCCAGGCCTCTGGCAAATCCTTGACGGCCAGAGTACCAGCAATTAATTTTTTTTCGATTTCATACCTTACAATAACATGAAGACCGTAGGTTACTTCGTCGGCCTCTACCCTGATCAGGGTAGGCGCAACGGTGTTAATTCCTCGATAGAAGGTTTCAAGATCAACATCCGCCAACTGAGCAGGAAAGGCCTGGCAAAGATCCTTATAGTAACGCTGCCAGAATACCCGACTGCGGCCGACGGTGTTTTCCCAAAACCTTGACTGTGACTCATGGACCCCAAGCGAGGTCCCGCTGGCCAGCACCGTGTTTTTGATTCCGGAGGGGAAACCCTGCTCATACAGTGCATGGCCTGCTTCGTGGATTATTCCAAAGAGCGCTGTCGGCAAAAAATGCTCATCGTAGCGAGTGGTAATCCTGACGTCATCACTGGAAAGCTCAATAGTAAAAGGATGCGCCGAGATACCCAGAAAGCCACGGGAAAAATCATAGCCGATATCCCTGGCCACCTTTTCGCCAAACTCACGCTGCTTGTCCGCCGGGTAACCGCGCGTTAGAAAGTCATTTCGCACCTGCGGCACTGCTGCTATTGACGCCACCAGCTTTACCAGACCCTGGCGCATCTCACCAAACACCTGGTCAAGCTGAGCAACGGTCATCCCCTGCTCAAAGCCGTCAAGCAAAGCATCATAGGGATGATCGGAATAACCAAGGTATTCGGCCGCCTGACGGTTTAATTCAACGAGCTTTTCCAGATGCGGCCTGAAATCCTCAAAACGATTTTCTGCCCTTGCCTTGGCCCAAACATGATTTGCCAAACCAGTCTCACGACTCACGGCCTCGACATGTGCCTGAGGCAGACGCACCGCCTGATCGTAATCACGGCGGGCAACGCGCAAAACCTGCCGCTGCACCGCATCCAGGGTGCCCGCCTGCTGTTCGGCCAAGCCAATAAGCTCGCCAACCCGCGGATGAGTCGCCTTGGTATGGATCAATCCGCTGATATATGCCAACTGTTCAGCCCGCTGAGCCACTCCGCCGGACGCCAGCTGGGTCTCCATATCCCAATGCAATACATTCGCGGTCTGGGAAAGCATGACGATCTCGGACTGTATGCTGGACAGCTGCTCGATTGGCTCTTTACCGCTCACGGCTTACACCTCCAGATCCCGGTTCTCGATGCGGGACCGAATATCGGCTATCCAATCCTGCAGCGGCACACCGTTATCCTGTCCGCCGCCACGCTTGCGCACCGAAACCGCCCGGGCCTCGGCCTCTTTTTCGCCAAGGATCAGGGTGTATGGAACCTTCTGCGTCTGCGCGTTTCTTATTTTGGCGTTCATGCGATCATCGGATAAATCGGCCTTGGCGCGTATCCCCTGCGCGGTCAACATTTCCTCGACCTCTTTGGCATATTCAAAAAAGGGCGGCGCCACGGGCACAATCTGAACCTGCAACGGAGCCAGCCACACAGGAAAAGCGCCAGCATAGTGCTCAATCAGGACACCGAAAAAACGCTCAAGCGAACCCAGGAGGGCGCGGTGAATCATAATAGGCCGGCGTTCCTTGCTTTCGCGATCAACATAGACCATGTCAAAACGCTCAGGCAGGTTATAGTCAAACTGAACGGTGCTCATCTGCCACTCACGACCCAGGGCATCGCGAACCTTAAGGTCGATCTTGGGACCGTAAAAGGCTCCACCGCCCTCGTCAACCTCGTAATCGAGCCCCTCGGCCTCGATAGCCTTGCGCAAGGCAGCAATCGCATCGTCCCAGGCCGACTGATCACCAACCGCCTTTTCCGGCCTGGTCGCCAGATAGGCCTTGATGTCGGAAAAACCAAAGGTGCGCCAGATACTCAGCGAGAAACGCAGCACCTTCAGGATTTCATCCTCGACCTGCTCTGGGGTGCAAAAGATATGCGCATCATCCTGAGTAAATCCCCGGACCCGCAATAGTCCATGCAGGGCCCCCGATTGCTCATAGCGGTAAACAGTACCCATTTCGGCCCAGCGCAGCGGCAGATCCCGATAACTGTACTTGGTGTTCTTGTAGATCATGATATGAAAAGGACAGTTCATGGGCTTGGTATAATACTGGGTATTATCCATCTCCATTGAGGGATACATCCCTTCCTTGTAGAAATCCAGATGGCCCGAGGTTTCCCAAAGCCAGCTTTTGCCAACATGCGGGGTATGTAAAATATCATAACCGCCCTGAAAGTGCTGCTGATACCAGAAATCCTGAATAGCCAGGCGAATACGCGATCCTTTGGGATGCCAATATACCAACCCGGGACCGGCCTCTTCGTGCATGGAAAACAAATCCAGCTCCCGACCCAGGCGCCTGTGATCGCGCTTTTCCACCTCTCGCAGGTGCTCCAAATACTGGCGCAGCTCTTTGCCGGTAAGGAATGCCGCCCCGTAAATTCTGGTCAGCATGGGACGCTTTTCGTCACCACGCCAATACGCACCGGCCACCGACATCAGCTTGAAAGACTTTGGGTCAATCTGCCGACTGTTTTCAACATGATTACCCATGCAAAGATCAACAAAGCCATCCTGCTCATAAAAACTGATCGCCACATCTTCCGGAAGGCCGTCCAGCAATTCCTGCTTGTACGGCTTGCCTTCTACCATGCGCTGCGCTTCCTTCTTGGGAAGTTCGTAGCCAATAAAGTCAACATGGCTGGAAACTATCTGCCGCATTCTTTCTTCTATCTCGGCAAGCTGCTCTTCCTTTAATGGCTGAGGCAAATCAAAGTCGTAGTAAAAACCGGTGTCGATGGCAGGGCCGATGGCCAACTGTGCCTCGGGGTATTTTTCCAAAACAGCCTGGGCCATGATATGGGAAAGCGAATGACGAACCTTGTATAACTTTTCGTCGTTTGTCAGCTCTTTCCAAGGCTTACCCGGCGGATCGTTTCTTTGGGACTTAAGTTTTTGGCAAGTTTCATCGTAAAAGCAATGG
>CAZDYA010000214.1:0-3212 GCA_964509515.1 uncultured Spirochaeta sp. | reverse complement strand
GCACTGGCAATGGTAATACCACGCTCCCTTTCCAGCTCCATGGAGTCCATGGTAGCACCAACCCCATCCTTGCCGCGAACCTCATGCACCGCATGAATTTTTTCGCAATAAAACAGAATACGTTCTGTCAGCGTAGTCTTACCTGAATCAATGTGGGCACTGATTCCGATATTACGCATTTTTTCGATATCGAACTTCATACATTTCTTCCCTTATATTTTGGTATTGCTTGGAGAAAACGAAAAACGCCTTTTGTAGAGCGATAATACTTGAATAAGCCTGTTTATTCAACCGGATTGACTTAAAGAATCGGTTAAAGAAAACGCTCCCTGCCAGTGTTTTGGACAAATTCGCCCACGAAGGCGCGCTGCCATGTGCCTTGCAGCAGGAATTTTTCCACATTTAAGGAATTCATCATAAGCAGTCGGCCAATCCCCGGCATAATAATGCTGAAGGGCATTCTGATAAACTGATTGCTGATTTTCGATGTCATATTGTTGCTTACTGCCTTGCTTACTGCGTTTTCCGGTTTTTTGGATGGGCCAAAACAAACGCTGCTGCTCTAAATCTTTCAATTCCAGGGTATCAAGCTCCAGAAAAAGATAACGGGCACGCCTTGCTCCCACTGCTTTCCGAAAGGAATCGGTACAAATTATATCGGAGCCATATAGGCTGGCAACTGGCGCAAGGAGCCCGATCCGATTTACGGCCTCTCCTGACAGGACTAGCCATCCCTCGTCCGCTGCGCAGGTCATCTTGCCGGCATCCAGGATAAGCACCTGCTGGATAATCACCTGAATATCGGTAGCAGCATCCAGTGCTGACAAGGCATTTGGGAAAACCGCCAGCAGGCGCTGATCAATTACCGCCACCTGTTTGCATCCGCAACGATGGCAGACGGCCTTTAAGTCCGCTAGCTGATCGCCAGACAGATTTTCAGCAGAAGTCATGGCAAACAGCAGCGCCTGGTTGACCGCTGTAGCTGCCAGCCGGGGCCCCGGTCGGCGCAACAATCTGCGAAAAAAGATCAAAAGCTTGTTTTTCAGTTCTTTTAGCGTCACCCTTCAATCGTATCAAAAGGCCGCACAATAGACCAGTGCAGGGCTTGATTGGTGAACCCGCATTCAGCATAATATCAAACCATGACAGTACTATGCTTGGATCTGGAAGGGGTATTGATCCCCGAAATATGGCTGGACGTTGCCGACAAAACCGGCATCGATGAACTGCGACTTACCACACGGGATATCCCTGATTACGATGAGCTTATGAAAAAACGCTTGGGCATCCTTGCGGAAGCCGGTATCGATATGCCGGCCCTTACCGAGGTCGCGCACTCTATCAAGCCGCTGGACGGTGCCCGTGATTTCCTTGACATGATGAGGAAACACACGCAGGTTGTTATCTTAAGCGATACCTTCCGCCAGTTTGCCGGCCCGGCCATGGCGCAACTAGGTTATCCCACCATTTTCTGCAACGATTTAATCGCAGATGAAAATGGGAAGCTGGTTGACTATAAGCTACGGCAGCAAGACGGCAAACGTCATGCGGTATTGGGCTTCAAGAGCATGAACCTGAAGGTTTTGGCCGCAGGGGACTCCTATAACGATTTAAGCATGATCCTGGAAGCTGATTACGGAGCATTCTTCCGTCCTCCTCAGAGGATTCTGGACGAACATCCCCAGCTCCCAGTGTTTACCGAGTACCAGGGCTTTGGTAAAGCCTTGCTAGAGGCGATAGCCCGTCTGGACTAGGAAAAGATGCCGCTGAGGATGTGTCTTGTTATGGCATACAAAGGCGGCACCCCCTCCGACAAGGCCATCGGCGATGCCAGGCCAAAATCTGGCGACATTGGCAAATCGGAAACATAATAGAAAAACCGCATCTCAACATCCCGCGGGATTACTCCAATCTGGGTGGCTTCCAGAACCTGTCTGTAATAATAGGTGCCTTCCATCTCGAGGCCGGCACAATTCCAGATACGCCGGTAAAAATGCAGCATCATGCGATTCTGCATCAGGGTACCTTCGACTGTCAGCATCGGGCCGACATGCACCTGGCGACCAGGCAGACTGTTTTCCAGATCGGCAATTACACGGCTGGCTGGCTGTGGCAAGGGCTGAAACAGGTCGCTGGTTTGTTCAATAAAAGCTGTGGGGACCAGAATATCGCCCCGCGCACCGTACAAAGTGCCAGCTTTACCAAAGAAATTGATGCTGGCGACATTACTGCCAAAAAGCATTACCAGGTTCCGCATAATATGCTCAGCCTGCTGACCAAAGGCATAATCGATATTTATGATGATATCAGTATTGCCGGCAGGAACAGGGATGACGTCGGGATCGATAGCCGCACCGGCCAAGGCGGCGCAATCAATTATTTGAACCTGTATCCCGGTAGAAGCAGTCTCTTGCAGGGTATATATACCAAAGCCACGCCCCTCCAGGGCGGCTTCCCTGGCTTTTTCAGGAAAGCACTTAAAATAATCTCGCATCATTGCATATGCCAAATCGCTTTCATTGTGCCACTCTTCCTGCAAGGCATGATGCTGCCTTTCTTTTGCCCAGGACAAGACATCCGCCCGGTTCTGCGCAAACCACGGATTAAGGCAATTTGATACAGAGTGTGTATTGCTGCTAATAATATGAACACGCCGATCAGCGGGCAGCTCAGAAGGATCAAAGCCTATTGTATCCCGCATGGCCTGCCCAATCTGGGCGGTCCACAGGTCGGTGCGGCGGCTGTTCCAATTATTGGTCTGCTTGCGAATATCAAGATGAAACATCTCCCGATGTCTTACCAGCTCGAGGACACGCGCTAATGTTTGCTGCGGCCAGATACGCACAAGCCCATTGGCCTCATCAGCAGAAAAACCCAAGCCCATCATAAATTCACTGGCCTCAGCCCCCTCGACCTTGCTCTGACTGACCAGGGCTTCCAGCAATTCGGACTGTTCAAACCTGAGGCGTATTTTCTCTGCCTCAACAGCGTAAAGGCACAAACAGGTCAGCAGATCAGTAAGATCTGACATGCCGTTGCGCAACAACACCAGGTTCTTACCGGGTAGCATTTCCCACATATCGCGCCTACGTGCATCGGTATGAACCCGTGGGAAAAAGCGATCAGGGGCGTGATAGACTGAAGGCAGCTCATCGGTTAGCAGAAAGGCCAGGGTGCGACTGACATTGTCCGGCAAGCGACGCACCGCGTAG
>CAZDYA010000213.1:0-3228 GCA_964509515.1 uncultured Spirochaeta sp. | reverse complement strand
GTATAGGCGATGTAAAAACGCCAGCCTGATCTCTTGAGCTCTTCTGTCGACAAGAATCCGCGAGGGCTTAAATCACGGAAGGTCTCGCTATGGTATTCAACCCCCAAGGTAAAGGGCGGCGGCAAGTGAAAGCCGGCGCCAATCCTCCAGGCGGTCAAGTGGGTATAGGCATCGAAAAAGTTTTGCGGATCAGCAGGGCCGGTTTGCAGACAGCCAATGCGGAAAGCACCGTCGAGCGTAATGGCAGGTTTCAGTATCAATTGTCCGCGGATGGTCCCATCCAGCAGGTAATACAGTGATAATGGCTTTTGATAATCCGGTAGCTTGAAAATGACCTGGGTTAGCAAAAAGGGCCTGGGATCGCGCTGACTAACGTAGCCAAAGTTTAAAATTCCACGCCGGACTGTTTCACCATCTGTCAGGTTTTGCTTGCTGCCGTTGGCAAATTGTGAAGCCCAATCCCAGCTGAAACCGGCGCCCATAAGAAAGGGACCCAAAACCCCGGCTCCAGAGACCTGCTGGGAAAAAACCGAGCTGCCAGTGGTTTGTCCGTTATAAGGATAAAAAAACTGTTCATACAAACTGGCGGTTTGCAGCCATATTCCCGGGGGAAAGATGTTTTGCAGTTCGAACCTGATATTATGCTGGTCAAGAACCTGCATGTCCTCGCGGGGATTTAATATTAACGGAATGTCATAGCGGATAGAGGCATAACCTTTTTGTTGGTGGGCGACGATCCATCTGGCGGCATCCTGTATGGCTTCCTTTCTTTCTTCTTTCTGGCGGGCCTTGGCCTGACGCTGAAGACGCGGTTCCTTGATCTCCAAGCGAATTTCTTCGTTAAAAACGGCCATGTTCTTTTCGGCCTGCCTTAAATCCGTTAGTGATATTTCAATGGACTGGATGATATAGACATCGCCGGCTCCAAGAGAAAGCTGCAATTCTTCCAGGCGCTGACCTACCAGGCGGGCTTTTTCCTGTTGAGCGGCAATGTCCGATAAATGCCGTTCAAGCTGTTGGCGGGGCAGATCATAAAAGGGTGACAGGCTTTGTTTTTCCCTGACAAAGTCCATAATATCCTGTGTCTCGCGGATTAAACTGGATGAAGATTCCAACAGCTGCCGTTGGGTTTCGCTCATTGCAGCCTGTTCCTGCATTTCCTGGATACGCGTTAAACTGGCATCTACTTCGTTGGAGGCTGCGCTTATCAGCTGAATTATTGTGGCAATGGTATGTCCGTTGGTCGAGATAACTGTAGGAGTCCCCAATGGTTTTAGCATGACAATGGCGCGGTCAAGCACCCGTCGGGCCTGATTGTAGCGAACCGAGGCATCCATGATCTGCAGGTTGGCTTCCATGGTGCCGGCTTCCTGCATGATAGCCGCAGATTCGGCCAGGGCGTTGTCGGCTTGGTCGAGCAGGGTTACAACCTGTACGTTGTAGGCCTGCTGGGTTAAATGTATTGCCGTTTGGGCAATGAAGACCGTAGCCTCAGCCTGGTACTGGTCATCGCTGACCCGCTCAACGGTAGCGTCGCGAACCTCGATGGTCTGTGCCCAATCGGTCAGGAACATCGAAACAAACAGCTCGTCGCGATTCAAAAAGCTGAAAACAGCACGCGATGCCGCTGTCCTGGCCAACCGCAGGGCCTCTTCCTGATCATTCGAGATGGCAATGGCTGTTCCAATATAGCCGTTATCAAGGGCCTGAGCATCAGAGCTGCTTACGCGCTCGCCTGATTGTTCCGGATGGTTCTGTTCTGCTGTAATGGGCAAGGCCAGAGCGAGAATGATTATCAATATCAAGTAGCAAGCTTTTATTTTGTACATGGCTCCCAGAATCATAGCTCGCCCGGCGATGGAATTCAATGCCTGGCAGGTTTTTCAAATATAATAATGTGTTTTGTTCCATTGGCATTTTCGGTGGTATGAGTTCCATTCAGCTGCTGGACAAGCATTTTTACCAGCGTAAGACCCAGGCCGCTTGATTTCTCTTTTATGGTCGCTTCATTGAGACCTATACCATTATCCTGAATAGTAATCGTGACCGCGTTCTTGATATTTGATATGGATACCGCTACGGCGCCTGTGGCGCGTTTTTCGAAGGCGTACTTGTACACGTTGGTCAGCAGTTCATTAATGATTATGCCGACCGTGATGGCTGTCCTTGGGTTGATGGTAAAATCGGAAATGTGTTTTTCCATGCTGATAAACTCTTTTCCTGAAAAGGAATTGATGGAATCTACCAGCTCTTCTATGTAGGTTTTAATTGATATTTGGCTCAGATCGCTGGCTATCAGCAGTTTGTCGTAAAGAATACGCATGGATTGTACGCGCGAAATGGCGTCCTGCAAGGCGATCTTGGCTTCTTGATTATCAAGTGAATCTTCCTGCAACAAGAGGCAGGCCTCAATGTTCATAATATTATTCTTGATACGATGATGCACCTCGCGCAGCAGGGTCTCCTTTTCGGACAGCTGTTTTTGTATTTCAACCTCTGCCTGTTTGTGTTCGATAAGTTTTGCAATAAGCTCGGCTGAATACTGGATGCGTTTTTTGGCATAATCAATTACAAATTGTGGTCTGGTCTGGTGCTCCTGCTGTTTTTTACGTAGTTTTTCGACAGGTATGTTATATAGCGAAGCTATCTTTTGTAACGTGCTATCGTCTTCTGGCGGATCCCCGTAGCCGAAGTTTATTGCGCCAATTACTTCGCCATTAACGCGTACGGGAACCGCATACATACGGATTCCTCCGCTGCATGCACGATCCACGGGCTGGCCGCTTTCCATGGCTGTTTTGGAGGTCTTCCAGCAGGATTCGTGACATAACCACTGGCCACAGCTCAAGGCTTGCTGGTTGTCGTCAGTTTTACAAAGTTTGCGCGATTGGGTATCCATCATTCGGCACCAGCCAGAAGAGAAGATACCCAGCGCGTAATCCCCATTCTTTTCGTAAATGGCAGACGAGGATCTTAGTAGATCAAGATAGTCCCCGGAAATTTCCAGTAATTGTTTTTTCCCCAGCGTAGAAAGAATTATTCCATGTGTGTTTAATGCGGTTAAGTCATCGTATTGGGGAATATAGTCTGATGTGTTGCTGCTTTTTTCCGAAAGCATCCATTCCAGTTGTTGCAGGTATTCTTCGGCCTGTTTTCGCTCGGTGATGTCAAGGGCTATGGCACCGATTGAATTTAGGTCGCCTTTTTCGTTGGGCAGCGGGAAAAGGG
>CAZDYA010000212.1:0-3245 GCA_964509515.1 uncultured Spirochaeta sp. | reverse complement strand
GTGCCTATCATGCCAGCCTTGTGCGAACCGATATCATTGCCTTTACCGGTGGTGTAGGCCAGCATGGTGCCAAGATGAGAGAGATGATCTGTGACCGCCTGGAGAATCTGGGTATCGTTATTGATCGCCGCAAAAATATGGAGAACGGCTCAAAGCCAGGAATTATTTCCAAGGAATACAGCCCTACAGCCATCGTGGTAATGCCTACCAACGAAGAGCTGCAGATCGCCATGGATACCAGCGAGTTGTTATAGGGAAGTGATTACACAGCACAGTTTTGCCGGCTGGAGTTTCGGCGAAGAGCACAACAGTCCTGTCCCAAACGATTCTGACAGCCTGCACGCCTGGTTCGCTGACCGGCATGACGGTTGGCAGGAACAGCTTGTAAGGGAAGCTGCGGTGCTACCGTGCTGTGATTCAAACATTGCTTGCCATCCGGCAACTGTTTATCGAAAGGTGCTGCAGGCCATGCGCAGTGATGTCATGGTGGCCAGAATATGCTGGCAGCAGCTTGAAAAAGATTTGGAAAATGCCTCGCAAAGCCTGATGTCCTGCATCAGGCAGCGCGAGGCTTGTTTTTTTCCCTGGTTATGTGTAAACGGCCTGTGGGGCAATGTTGACGCCCTGTACCCGCTTGGTACAAAGGGCTGGAAGATGGTCCGCCATATTCCATCAGTTAAACTGAGGACAGCCATTGTCGATCAGACAGCCGTGATTTACCAGGGCCTGGTTGCTCTGGGGCTCGAGAACATCGAGATTGAATTTTTCGATATTGAGGGGCGGCGAAAGCCAGGTACTCGTTTGGTTAAGTCCAGGCTTGAGGCTCTGGGAGGCCAACTGCCCTTGCGTAGTGCCAGCCCGGCAATGCCCGATGCCAGTTCCAGAGCAGATTATGACGATTGCGATGTCCGTTGTTTATTGCGCGGGAAGGGGCGGTGGCAGCTGCTACAGGCCAAGGGTATAGAGGATATTCGCAATATTCCCTCAGGCGAAGCACTTTCCTTGAGGCAGCGCAATCAGCGCCGGGCCCTGATTGATGGGACTCCATACGGTGATCGCGAGGCTTTGAAAAGCTGGCTGGCAGATTTATCACCGGATATGTGCTTTCTTGATTTTGAGTGTATACAGTCACCGCAAACCCTTTTTGCAGGGACCAGCCCTTGGCAGTATGTGCCGGTGATGTATTCGCTTACTGGCAAAAACGGCGATACGGTCTGGTTTTGTCTGCCTCCCGACAGTCAGGATCTGGCAGGTTTTGCTGTCGACTTGGCAGAAAATCTGAAGGACTGTGGTGACATCGCCGTATATGGTGATGCCATGGAGCGCCGCAGCCTGGCCTTGCTGGCAAATCTTGTTGCTGGCAGCGATCACGAACAGGTGCTGCGAACGGCCATAGACAAGATTGTAGACCTGCATACCCCTTTCGAGAGCGGTTGGTTGTATTTCCCTGAACAAAAGGGAAAAACCTCACTGAAAACTATTGCTGCCATTCTTGGTCAGGCCTACGATGATCATTCTGTTGCAGACGGCCGGCAGGCCAGCTTGCGATATTTCTGGCTACGTCATGGTTACCCTGATGCAACTATTGCGACAGCCGAAAAAAAGCGTGGCATTCTGTCGGCAATCGAAAAGTATTCAAGGGCTGATACCAGGAATCTGTTTCTATTGTGGCAGGCTATCAAGCGCCTTGTCTAGCTTGTCTCAGCCCCGCTATTTGTGATATTCTTTTGCGAATATGATTAACCTTAGCAGTTCACAAAGACGCTATCTATCCCGCTTGGCGCATGACCTTGATCCTGCTGTTATGGTTGGCAAGAAGGGCTTTACCGAAGAGATAGTCGTAGCTGTTGAGGATGCCCTCTCCCGCAATGAATTGCTTAAGATACGCTTTGTCGATTTCAAGGCTGATAGAATAATTATCAGCGATGAGTTGGCTGGAAGGGTTGGCGCATTGATAGTAAGAATCATTGGGAATGTGGCCATAATGTACCGTCCGCATCGTGAAGCAGAAAAACGCCGCATCAGCCTGCCTGCCTGATTATTCTATTTCCATTCCGGTATTAGCAAACTCTATTTCATGATCATGATGTACTTCTTCTGCTGAAGAAAGGAGCCCAGCTGTCCTGCTGATTGCATCCATTAGCTGGTTCTGGGTAGCGTTGTCCAGGCTGTCAAAGCGTTCTATGAACTGCGGTGGCAGAATGGTTGGGTCCTGCGACAATACGGTATCGGCGGCTTCGGTGGTGTGTACCATCACCTTTCTTTTATCGACACTGCTGCGAACCCTTTCGACAAGGCCGCGGGCTTCCAGCCGATCCAGAATGGTCGTGACTGTGGCTTGGCTCAGTGAAATCGTGCCGGCAAGCTTGCCGATGGTTGAGTGCTCTTCTTTGGCAATTGCTTTCAATATTAGTAGTTGCGGACCTGTTAGTCCAAAATTTTTGTTAAGCTGCTTGGAGTGAATAGACAGAGATTGAATGATCTTTCGCAGATGCTGATAAAACTCGTTTCTAAGCTCGGCAGTTTGCATTGGTGTATTCTGCATGCTGGTATTTTAACTATATGGACCCTGTGATGCAATCCGGGTTGACGGTCAAGTTTTGTTTTATTATTATTTAGACTAATAAACTTTAGAGTGAGATATAATGGAAAAACCGCAAGAGAACGAAGAGAAGAAGGTTAAGATACGCATCGAGGGTGTGTACAAGATCTTTGGACGTCATCCAGAGAAGGCCCGAAAGCTGGTCAGTCAGGGTATGTCCAAAGATGATATTCTGGAAAAGACCGGTTGTGCCGTCGGCGTGGCCAATGCCAGTTTTGATGTCTACGAAGGCGAGACCCTGGTTGTTATGGGGCTTTCGGGATCCGGAAAATCCACCTTGATACGTACAGTAAACCGTTTGATCAACCCAACTTTCGGCAAGATTTTTATAGACGGGCAGGACATTACCGAAATGGACGATGCTGAGCTCCGAGAGATACGGCGAAAAAAATTCGGCATGGTATTCCAGAGTTTTGCCTTGTTTCCTCACCGGACCATCCTGAGTAATGCCATGTATGGCCTTGAGATTCAGGGGGTGCCCCTGGAAGAGCGGAAGGAGAAGGCCATGAAAGCCCTTGCCCAGGTTGGATTGGCTGGCTGGGAAGACTATTATCCCGCCAACCTGTCCGGCGGTATGAAGCAGAGGGTCGGTCTGGCCAGAGCAATGGCCATTGAGCCTGATGTACTGTTGATGGATGAGGCC
>CAZDYA010000211.1:0-3252 GCA_964509515.1 uncultured Spirochaeta sp. | reverse complement strand
CTGCAATACGATCCTCCACATTGAACAGTAAAAGGACGCTGGTGCCCTTGTTCACCGAAATCTCCAGCTGACCATCGACCTGGCCGGCCAGCATTCTGACCATTGTCAGACCCAGCGCTTCGGCAGCCTGTGCTTTAGCCGATATTCCAACGCCGTTGTCGGCAACCTGCAAGCGACAAAGCCCACCTTGCTCCAGAGCCAACTCAATTATCAGTTGATCATCCGGACTCAATTGCGGAAAGGCATATTTTAAGGCGTTCGTTATCAATTCATTCAATATCAACCCAACCGGAATGGCGATATTGACGCCCAGCAACACGTCCTGCACCTGCAATTTAAGATTGACCGTGCCAGTCTTGGCATAGGCAAATAGCAACTGATCACAGATATCGCTGATATAGTTCTTCATGCCGATAGATGATGACTCGACCGAATCGTAAAGCTGCTGATGCACCAGTGCCATCGCCAGAATGCGGTCACGGCTTTTCTCAAGGGCCTGCATGGCCTGATCCGCGCTATTCACCTCGGCGGCCTGCAGATCGAGCAGGCTGGACATGATTGCCAGATTATTCTTGACCCGGTGATGCACCTCGCGAAGCAGGACCTCTTTTTCTGCCAGCTGGCGCTGTAACTGCTCTCTTGTCTCTGCCAGTTGCTGTTCGGTGGTCAGAATCCTGAATGCCCTTTCAAACACCGCCGGCAAGAGTTCGATAAAACCGATATCCTTGATCAGATAATCGACCGCCCCTAGCTTCATCATTTCAACTGCCAGACGTTCATCGCCCTGACCGGTCATCATTACGAAAGGAACAGATAATTCCAACTCACCCAGCTTTTCCAGTACCTGCTTGCCAGACATATCCGGCAGGCGCTGGTCAAGCAGCAGGATTGGCAGGGTGTCTTTTTCAGCCTGCACGGCCGCTATTGCCTGCTCGCCGCTACCAACAGCCATGGCCCTGAATCCTGCCTGCTTGAGCGAGCGCAGGGCTAAACCGCAAACCCCCTGGTCATCGTCAACAATCAGAATCCTGGTATCCAATCGATTCATATGCCGCTGCCCTTAGATAAGTTGCCCGCATTATCATCCAGCTGGGGAATCTCAACCACCTGCAAAAACAGACCCAATTGCCGAATGGCGTTGACAAAATCGTCATACTCAACTGGCTTGCAAACATAGGAACTGCAGCCCTGGTCATAGCACCTTTCAATTTCATGGGGTTCTTCGGTCGTTGTCACCATAATAACCGGCAGGCGCTGCAAGGCAGGACTTGCTTTTATGCGGCGCAATACCTCTACCCCATCCAGCTTGGGCATACGGATATCCAAAAGCAGCACATACGCACGGGCGGCCTCGCGACAGTCGCCTGACTCTTGCGGACAGAGCAGATAATCCAGCACCTCCTGCCCGTCACGAAAACGAATAACAGGATTGCTTATACCTCCGCGTTCCAGGTTGCGCTTGATCAGGCCAGCATGACCGTCATCATCGTCGGCAATTAGAATGGTTACTTCCTTATGCATTTCGCTGCTCCTCCTGCTGCTGCCTTATTACCGTCCAGACACCTACCATTGCCTTTGGGTATGATTGGGATGCGGCAGATTAACAAAAAACCGGCTGCCTTCCCCCGGAATCGACTCCACGCCAATTTGCCCATCCATGCGGCCCAGCACCTGCTGAACTATCGTTAAGCCCAATCCCTCGCCTTCTGTCTTGCCAGGATCAAGCCGATGAAAGATTTCAAAGATGTTTTGCTGATGCTGCGGGGCAATGCCGATGCCATTGTCCTCGACACAGTAGCGGCAACGCCCCTGCGAGGTTTCACCGCGAATGCTGATTTTCCCGGGCCGCTCGGGATCGAGGTACTTAACAGCGTTTCCAATAAGATTGGTGAACACCTGATTAACCTGAACAGGATCGCCCATACAGGGCGGCAACTCCGACACCTGAACCTCTACCCCGGCCTCGCGAAGCTTGAATTCCATGGAATCCAGAACGCTCTTGATCAACCTGTTCATCTCGATAAAATCAATCGTCAACAAGCCCCTGCCGGTGCGGGAAAGCCTTAGCAAGCCTTTCAGCAATCTGTCCATTTGCTTGCTGCTATTGCGAATATGCCCCAAGGCATCTTCGATTTCCGGCAGCGGCCGCCCCGCAATGGAGACGAGATCCTCTACTGCATACTGCAACTCACGCGCATAGCCGTCTATATTCACCAAAGGCGAACGCAAGTCATGGGAAGCAACATATATTATCTGCTCTAGTTCCTTGTTCTTGGCCTGCACAGCCTGTTGAGCCTGGCGCATACCAGTAGCATCGGTCGTGATGGTGGCAAACTGGTTCAGGCCGTGGCTGACCGCAGAAACCATAAAGTACTTTCCCATCGGGGCATAGTAGGTCTCATATTGATCAGACTTCCCGGTCATTGCGACCCGGGCATACACATCCAGAAAAGGGGGCTCCTCAACGCCGTATACCTCTGTTGCCAAACGACCGACCGCCGCCTGCCGCTCAATTCCGGTAATGCGAGAAAAGGCCGAGTTGCAGTCAGTAATGCGGTAATTTACCGCCTGTCCCTGTTCATCAAATACCAGCTCATGCAGAACAACTATTTCTGTCATTGCAGTAAACAGCGTATGAAAGATCAATTCACTTTGTTGCAAAGCCAGCTCAACATGCTTGCGACCGCTCTGCACCTCGCCGTAAAGAACAATGCCCCCAATCTCGCCGTCCTGGGTATGCCACGGCCGGCATTCCCACTGCGTCCAGTCTACCTGGCCGTCATCGTTTTCGTGCAAGCGGCCCTCGCCGCCCAACACCTCGCCGGCCAGCGCCCTCTGATGCAATTGCCTCCATTCCTGCGAGGTATCAGGAAAAACATCATATATATGACGCCCCACAGTCGCTTGCTCTGCGACTTGATAATCGCGGCAAAAACGTTCGCTGACAAACAGAACATTGAGCTCCTTGTCAAGAACGATTAACGCACTTGGATCATACCGCAAAATTTCGGATACAAAGACCTTGCTGTATGATTCTGATGTGATGTCCATCCTTACAGCCTAAGTCCGGATAGCATATTTTGCAAATGCATAATCAACGGAAATCAGCTAAATTTGACAGCTGTTCCCCAAACAAGCATTTCGGCCGCTCCATCCATAACCATACTGCTGCTGAACCGCACGTTGATCACGGCATCGGCTCCAAGCTCCTCGGCCTCTTGGACCATACGCTGAACAGCTACTTCCCTGGCC
>CAZDYA010000210.1:0-3262 GCA_964509515.1 uncultured Spirochaeta sp. | reverse complement strand
CATGTCCTGCTGCCCGTAGTACCAGTACATATTGGGGAAGATATCCTGGCCTTCGAAGGGCAGAATATCGTAGGGGATGATGGTAAAACCGCGGCTGGTGAACTTCTTGGGGATACCCATGTTGGCATCCTTGGTAAAGGCATTATAGGGACGTCCCAGCAGGGCAATGACCGGACGATCAGCCTTGCGGGCATCCTCGACAGCCTGGCGACCCATCTCCTGGGCGCGGCGGAAGTATTCATCCTGCTTGGCATGGGCCGTCATAAAGGCGCGGGTGGCCTCGTCTTCGCTGATGCCCATTCCAGCCGCCATGTCGACAAAATACGACATGGCCTTTTTGGTGCCGTACTTGAAGCTGACCACCGGCTGAAGCAAGCGAGCCGGATCGACCTCGGGAAAGGCCTTGCGGATGTAATACGGCAGCCCCTGAGTAATGGGGCAAAAATTGGCATGCACATCCTTTTCGTAACTTGGCATGTCACGGAAGTGCGGCAAAAAGATATAGTCCGCGCCGCGGTCCAGGATGTCCTGCACGGCACCGTGGGCGATCTCGGCCGGGAAACAATAGGTGCTCTCGACCCTGGCAACCCCTTCCTGACTAATGTCCTCGGACAAAACGGTTTTAATACCGAGCTCATGGAAGAACCATGAATACAGCGGATACATGGTATAAACCGAAAAGGCCCGCGGGATGCCGACGGTAATATCGCGCTTGGCGGCGGTTTCTGGCGGCGCCATTTCCTGGAACATCAGGTCCATGCGCTTCTCGACATAATTGACTACATTGGCCTCGTCAAAGTTCTTTTTCTTGCGGCTGTTGGCATACAGGTTACAGCGACCGCCAAACTTGTACTTGTGGCCGTTGATGTTCAGGATGCGGATGGGGCAGTAGTTATCGCAAACCTTGCACTTGAACTCGCGCTCGTAAACGATATCGGTCGCCAGAATATCGGCGATGGTAGCCGTCTGCGGCTCCAACAGACCCTCTTCGCGCTTTTGCAGCGCCAACAGGCCAACACCGTAAGCACCCATGAGCTCGGGATTGGGCGGCACCAGGATATCCTTGTTCAGCAAGAGGGCAAAGCTGGGCGCAACCGCCGAGTTCTTGGCTACCCCGCCCTGCAGAACAATCTTTTTTCCGATGCTGCGGTTGCCGACAACCCGGTTCAGGTAATTGGAAACAATCGAAGTAACAATACCGGCCGTGATATCGGCCTTGTTGGCCCCCTGCTGCACCGCGCTGCGGATATCGGAATTGATAAAGGCCGAGCAGTGTTCGCCGAACTTGAGCGGCGCCTCGGCCTGCAAAGCAATGTCGCCGATCTCCCAGGCATGCTTGATGTTCAAATCCCCGGAGGCCGACTCTTCCAGAAAGGAGCCCGTACCGGCCGAACAGGCCTCGTTCATGGCATAGTCGATCGGCACCTGATTCTTGATGTAAACATACTTGGCGTCCTGACCGCCGATCTCGAAAATGGTATCCACCTCGGGATCGAAATGGGTGGTGCCCACCGCGTGGGCAATGATCTCGTTGTAAACCGCCTGGGTTTCCAGAAACACCCCCAGGATTTCGCGGGAGCTGCCGGTGGTAGCGGTGTTGGTTATCCTGATTTGGGCATCACCGATTTCGGCCTTGATCTGCTCGTCGATCTTGACCAGACACTCTTTTAGCGCCTTGACCGGATCGCCGTGGGTGCGGCCGTAGTGTTCGGCCACAATGGTCTTTTCCTGAACATCGATCAAACAGGCCTTGGTGGTAGTGGAACCGCCGTCGATGCCCAGAACATACTCGCCGCCGGCCTTTACCGTGCCGCGCGGGCTTTCCAGATAGGTAACGCGATCCAGCTGCGGGCGAATGCTGTCGTAGCGCTCGAACTTGACCCGGTTGGGCAGGAGCAGGCTATCCAGGGCTGGCATTTTGCCGCCGGCCTCGGCAGCCAGAATGGCCGCCCCATAGGCCTCGAAAACCGCCGCGGTATCCGGCACAACGAATTCAACCTCGGGCATGCGCTCGCGCAGACGGCGCAGCATATGCGGGTTCAGGGTTACTCCACCGGTCAGCACAACCGATCCGGAATAGATCTTGGCACGGCGCAAAAAGTCGACAACCTTGGTGGCCATAACATCACTCATGGAGACAACGATGTCATCCTTGGTGGCCTCGCCCTTGTTCAAACGGTGGGTACAGTCGCTCTTCATGAAAACCGAACAGCGGGCCGACAGCGGCGTAACCTTGCAGTCGGCCGGAACCGAAGCCACCTGATCCAGGGTCATGTCCATGCGTCCCAGCTGCTGCTTGAAAAATTCACCAGTACCAGAGGCACACTTGTTGCCGGAAAAACTGGTGATGATCTTGCCGTCGCTATCGATGCTGTAGACCACCAGGTCCTCGCCGCCCAACGACACAACAGCATCGGGCCGCATTTTTAGCCCCTGCAAGGCAGCCTCGACACAGACCGGCTCGACCGCGTTATTCAAACGCAGCATAAAACGCGCCTCGGTGCCGGTTACCAGCGCCGGAATATCGGCCACATCGCCAATCTGGCGCAAAATACGGGTAGCAGTCGTGCCGAATTCGCCGTCGTGCGGTTCGGCCGCGCTATATGTTACCTGGCCATCTTCCAGCAATACAATCTTGACGCTGGAGGAGCCTATATTTATTCCCAAACTTTTCATTATTACTCTCCCAAAATTACAATGCAGGATTATACAATTACATTACATTTTGGTGAAGGGCGGGCGGCAACGCTCTTGAAAATTCGGCAAGCAAGACGCATAATTAACGGGTTATGTTCAAAATAATCGAATCCAAAACCGCAAAGATTGCCCATGTTACCTCGCCCGATACCAAAATCCATAGCACCCAGGACGCGATCGATCTGATGGGCAATGCCAACTGCCAGGGAGCCAACAGCATAATCCTGCACCAAGACAACCTGCACCCGGATTTCTTTGACCTGAAAACCGGCATAGCCGGCGAAATTCTGCAAAAATATTCCAACTACCGGATTAAGCTGGCCATTATCGGCGATTTTTCGCGATATGACAGCAAGGCCTTGCAGGCCTTTATTACCGAGAGCAACCGTAGCGGCCCGGTATTTTTTCTTCCGGATCTTGAGACGGCCATGGACAGGCTGTCGGCCGGCGGTGCCAGATAAAATCCAGCCCATCCCCCGCGCCAGGGATCGCAGCGGTTACCCCGCAGGGCGGCCGCCCGAGGAGTATGAGCGGAGAGCCCGACCCGGGTGGCGGCCGGCAGGTT
>CAZDYA010000209.1:0-3280 GCA_964509515.1 uncultured Spirochaeta sp. | reverse complement strand
CCCGAATAGCCACGGCGCCGACAATCAGAGCCAGCGATACCGTGGCCAACAGACCGCCGCCATCCGGCAGGGCCAATAAGGCCTCGCGTATGCCCACGTACGATAAAACACCAGTCAGCCGATAAAGGCCGTAGATGCCCAGCAAAAAGAATATCATGGCGGTGGCGCTGACCATCAGGTAAGAGAAACTGGCCAAAAAGGCCCCCGGCTTATCAGATGAGGCCACCAGCACGTAGCTGGCTATGCCCATAATCTCCAGACAGACAAACAGGTTAAACAGATCGGCTGTCATGCTGGTGGCCGCCAGGGCGGCCGTCTGCACCAGAAAAACCATGGTAAAGCCAGGGCCGCGCGGGCCGGCACCCAGGGAATAAACCCAGGCCGCGCCGGCAATGGTGAAGCCCAGCAGGTTTACCAGCCAGGCCAGCCCGTCAAAGCGAAACATTATGCCTACCGCTTGATTCCAGCCGCCGACGGTGCCCTCCACGGCCTGACCGGCAAACACCAGCGGAAAGGTCTGGGCCATTACCAGCCAGGGGAGCGCCAGCCCGACGGCCGCACCGGCATACTCAAGCACCCGGGCCAAACGACCAGATGGCAGAGCCTTGGCCAGCAGCGCCAAAGCAGCGCCCAAAAGAGGCAGCCCAACCAGCGCAAAAACTACATCACTTACCGGAATCAACTGAATCATTTAACCTTCCGTATAAAACATCGATGTTGAAGCTGCCCACTGCCCTGTGCAGCCGAAAGGCCAGCGCCAGTGCCAGCGCGGTAACACATACGCCGATGACAATTGCCGTCAGCATCAAGGCCTGGGGTACCGGATCAACAATGCCTGTTAAACCTGGCTCCATTATTGGCGCCTTTTCACCTATACCCGAACCCTCAAGTACAAAAAGGATTACCGCAGCGTTATTCAAAATCGTCAGACCAAAAATCTTTTTTATGATGTTCTTGTTGCCAACTATTCCGGCAAAACCAACAAGGAATAGCACGGCCAACATTATCCTGGCAAGCATTATTCAACCCTCCCCAGCATGGAGATACACATGTACCCGATACCGGCGCCGACCTTCATGCCAATCAGGATATTAAGCATGACGATATAACTGACGGTGGGCATTCCCAGGGGGGCCAGAAAATCGGCAAAAAAACCGCCGCCCAGCACTACCCCGCTCAAGGCTGACAAGACCATCAGCAGGAATACGCTGGACTCGATAAGCGCCAGCACTTTTTTATCGGCCAGCATGGTAGAAGCCCCTTTGCGACCGCCCAGCTCCAAAAAGATGATCCCGGAGGCAATAACTACCCCGCCCTGGAAACCGCCGCCTGGTGATACATGCCCGTACATCATTACGTACAGGCCGAAAACCAGCACTATTGGCCCCAGCTTGGCGGCCACCACCTCCAACAAAACCGTTCGCAAGCGCCCCGATTTGACTGCCCCCTGATTGATGCCGTATTTGCCGATAAGCGCGATGGTACCGGTAATCGCGACCAACAGCACGATGGTTTCGCCCAGGGTATCAAACACGCGGTAGCCCAGATAAATGGCACTGACGGTATTCCTTGCCCCGGTGTCAACACCAGCATTTCCTTCAAGATAATTCCGCGCCTGCACCGGCCAAGGCTGATCTGCCAACACAAAGGGCAAAAGCAGCGCGGCCGTTGCCAGCAGGATAATCACCAGCTGGATAATACCAGGTAAACGTCCCTTACCAATCATTCCTGATCATCCTCCCGGCGCTCGGTTGACCGAATTACCCAGACGAAGATAACGGTCGAAACCCCTGCCCCGACTGCCGCTTCGGTAATGGCAACATCCGGCGCCTGAAAGAGATAAAAAAGAATGGCCGCCAGCAGGCTGATCCCCGACAGGGCGATAACACCATGCAGCAAGTCATGCGAAAAGAGGGCATAAACCGACAAGACAATAACAGCGCCCAAAAGAAACACCACCAGCACTAGGCTTCCCCCTCTTTCCGGTCAGCTTTCCGGTCAGCTTTTGGGCCAGCCTTGGGCACCCGCCCCTTGCGGGTTTTATCTCCGGCCTTCCACAGGGGAATACCTGAGTTCCAGGCGAAGCGGGCAACGATGTGCGCCCCCGTCGGCGAAGAAAGCAGAAAAAAAACCAGCACAATGATAATACGCGCTGCAATTGCCCAACTTGGCGACAGGATAAGAGCGCCAATCAGTACGGCGACAACCGCCGTTGTGCCGGCCAGTGAGCCAGCTTGCAGGCGTGAGTATGGATCAGGAAAGCGAAAAAGCCCCACTGCCCCGCCGACAGCAAAAATTCCGCCTAGCAGAAAAACTGCAATAGCAGCAATCTCGCGCACCAGCTGCAGCATTAGCCCTCCTCCCCATCGGACATTCGGTCGCGCAAAAAACGCGCGATGGCCAGAAAGCCCAAAAAGCCGAAGATGTCGTATACCAGCGCCACATCAAGGTAAAGCACACGGCCCTCACCAACCCCTCTAACCACCAGAAAGGCCAGGGCCAGCCCGGAAAGTATGTTCAGCGCCACCAGCCGGTCAGCCGCCGTCGGGCCGATCACCAGGCGAATAATCACCACCAGCGATACAGCTGCCAGCATCCACTCCACCACCGTTATTATTACTGGGGTCATTGCCACACCCTCCGCAAGAAGGCTTCCAGTCTTCCCTTCACGGCGGCTCCAGCAGCCATCGAATTGGTGGTGTCGCAGAACATCCAGTGAACAATCAAATGATCATCATTCAAATCGAGTGTGATGGTTCCCGGGGTGAAGGTAATTGAATTGGACAGCACCATCCGGCCAAGATCGCTTTTCATGCGGGTACGAAAATGCACAATGCGTGGATTAACCCGCCCGCCAAAAACAGCCGCCAGCATCACGAAACTCGCCTTGAACATCTCGTACAACAGCACCATCAAATATACCGGCAGCATTATCGGGTTCGGCATAAAGGCATTTAGCGAGGCCTCGTGCGAAGCTATAAATTCATCATGAGTAAGGGCGGCTATCAGCAAGGCGCCGATCACCCCGCTAACAACAGAAAAGAGCTGCAGGCTGAAGCTGAACATGAACCATACCAGCAACATTACCGACGCTGTAATTACGAACCTGATTATCCGCCATAGCAGCCGTGTATGCATAGAACTAATCCTGGGCGCAGATTAACTGATAAAAGGCCTCGGCTTCTTCGGCAGCCAGCAAGGCATCACGCAATTCGGCTGAGTGCAAAAGACGAGCTAGCTTGGAAAGAACCTTCAGATGCAAACCAGTATGAGCCGGCGG
>CAZDYA010000208.1:0-3300 GCA_964509515.1 uncultured Spirochaeta sp. | reverse complement strand
CCCTTGACGGCAGCGCAAACATGGAAGCTTTTGGCGCTGGCATTTTCCGAGGGCATGCGGTTAAACATGGGGTTGAAGATACGGTCAACCTTCTTGTCGATCAGGTCCAGAATGTGCCCGTGAGAAAGCTTTGCCGGAAAACAAACGGTATCCGATGCAACTTGAGATAGCCCGCGTTCGAATAATTTCTGGCTGCTGCGTGCCGAGATCACCGGTTCACAGCCCAGGGATAGGAAAAAGCTGCGCCAGAAGGGCATGGAGTCCCAGAATTCGAGCGCCCTGGGAATCCCGACCCTGATTTTTGATTTTTCCTGGCTGCTAGCGGGTCTGATTGGTTTGCGGGCCAGCGGATAGTTCTGGAAGAGCAGCTTCTCGCGCAGTTCCATAAGGTCGGTTGCGGGTGGAACCTTGTCGGCTTTTGCGGGGGCAGCACCGGCGGCCGCTTCGAGGCTGGGGCTGGCATCGGCATCAGAAATGACCTCGCCGCGCTCGCAGCGGTTGCCGGTAACATATTGCCGCCCGTTGGAAAAAATAACGGCTGAGCGCATGCAGGCATTGGCACACAGGGGGCAGATTATGCCCGATTTCTTTTCGTAGCTAAAATCCTGCAGATTCTTCTCGCTGATAAATTGGCTGGTGGCAGGCTGCCCGTTTTGTCCATGCGATAGCATATGCTCGCGGGTAAGCAGCGCTATCCCGATAGCCCCCATTTCGCCTGGGTATGGCGGGCGGGTAACCTCGCGTCCGATATATTGCTCAAAGGCCCGCAGGACGGCATCATTACGGAAGGTGCCGCCCTGTACGACGACATGCTCACCCAGGTCCTGGGGATTATGCACCCGCAGAACCTTGGTAAAAACGTTTTCGACTATGGAACGGCAGATACCGGCCAGGATGTCTTCGGTGGTCTTGCCGTTTTTTTGTTCAGTAATGATTGAGCTGTTCATAAAGACCGTGCATCGGCTGCCCAAAACTGATGGCTGCCTGGCTTCAAAGGCCCTGCTGGCAACCTCAGCTACCGGAATTTGCAGGCTGCGGGCGTAGCTTTCCACAAATGAGCCGCAACCAGCACTACAGGCTTCATTCAGAACGATGCCGGTAACGATTCCGCCGTTCAGTTGAATGGCTTTCATGTCCTGCCCGCCGATGTCCAGCACGTAGCTGACATCAGGCTGGTATTCCCTGGCCGCACGGGCATGGGCAACGGTCTCGACAACGTGGTAATCAAAAGAAAAGCCTCGGGCAAAAAGCATTTCACCGTAGCCGGTGGCGCCGGCACCCAGCAGTACCGGTTCGATGCCGTGATCCCGCAAATCCTGCAGGGCTTCGGTATAGGCCTTGATGAATACACCAAGCGGATCACCCTGGTTATTGCCGTACCAGCGGTAAAGCATGTTGCCCTGCTCATCCAGAAACACAAATTTGGTGGTAGTAGAGCCGCCGTCAAGGCCAAGGTAGTAGCCAACCTGCCCCTGCACATCTGGCAGTTGCCATTCCGGAGTGGCATGGCGATCAAGAAAGGCCTGTTTTTCCTGCTGGCTGGAAAAGAAGGGTTTGGTGCTGGTGTCCAGATTGTCTTCTTTGTCCTGAAGGTGTTCTGCCAGTTGTTCGATGGCGGCATCGATATCAAAGGGGGCCTTGTTGCTGTCGGCATCGAACAGGCGACCCCAGGCTAGGGCGGCGCCATGGGCGACCAGGGTTTCGGGGTGTTCCGGCAGGATGCATTCATCGTCACCAAGATTCAATCTTTCCTGAAAGACCTTGACCAGGCGCGGCAGGAAGGTCAGGGGGCCTCCCTCAAAAATAACCTTGGGGTGAAATTCCATGCCTTGCGCAAGGCCTCCGATGGTTTGTTTGGCGATGGCGTGGAAGGCCGAGAGGGCCAGGTTTTCCCGTGATACCCCCTGATTCAGCAAAGGCTGGATATCGGTTTTGGCAAAGACCCCGCAACGGCCGCTGATGTCGTAGACAGCGTCGGCGGCTTCGGCCAGGCTGCCAAATTCATCGGGCGAAACATGCAGCAGTTCGGCTATCTGGTCAATAAAGGCGCCGGTGCCGCCAGCGCAGGATCCGTTCATGCGCATATCAGAAGTCAATAGCTGCCCTGTTTCTTCGTCACGATGAAAAAAGATGACCTTGGCATCCTGGCCGCCAAGCTCAATTGCACAGCGGGCATCGGGGTAAAATTCGCGTACGGCCAGCGCGTTGGCAACAACCTCCTGCACAAAGGGGGCATTCATTTTTTTGGCAAGCCCGGTGGCGCCGCTACCGCAAAAAATTGGCTGAATGATTATATTCGGGAAACTTTGACGCAAATCCCTAAGCATTTGCAGGACGGTGCCGGCTTGATCGGCATTGTGCCGTTGATAGCGGGAGTAGATCAGTTCCCGATTTTCAGGATTCATTAAAGCGAGTTTTACGGTGGTTGAACCTACATCAATACCCAGGCAGATTTCGTTTTTCATATGTATTCCTTGCCAGCAGGCCTTATTTCGAGTGTTGCGGTATTGTACTACACGGTGTAGACTTGCGGGAAGGGTTTTGAGGAGCGCAAATGAAAAAGTCATTCGGAATCGCGGGACGAACAGCCTCGCTTTTTGCTGTTACGGTGGTAGTATTGCTGGTCTTGCTTGGCGGCGCCAATGTGTATTCCTTGCTGCAAATTGTTATACCGTTGACCGAGGATGCAGTTGCTACTACGGTGCGCGCCAGGGGCGATGAGCTGGGGCGATGGTTCGGCGGGCATGTTCAGGAATTGCACCGTTATGCCTCTCAGACTGTCATTCGCAGCGGTGAGCTGGATGAGATTCAGGCCTATTTGGCCGAACAAGCCCAATCGCTGCACCCCGAGGCCAGGTTATTGATTTATGCTGACTGGGACGGCAATCATGTCACCAGTGATGGTTCAACAATAGATGATATTCAGGCCCAGGATTACTACATCGGCATAGTACGAGGGGCCCGGGTTTCTGCGGTCGGGGCAGCTTCAATAAGTACGGAAGGCAGTGCCCCATATGTGACGGTAGCTCACGAGGTACGAGGGGTTGATGGACGTATCCGGGGAATTATCGCCCAGACGATTGAGTCCAGCACGATTGATGATGTAGTGGCCGGCATCCAGCCGACCCGTTCCAGCTTTGCTATTGTAGCCGACCTGGATTCCAATGTAGCTGCTCACCCTGATCAGTCAAAGATCCTGTCGTTCAATTTGAGACGTTCTGATGAGCAGGGCTATGACGGCTTGTCTGATATAGGCACCAGAATGATGCGTGGATTCAGTGGGGTCGGGCAGTACCGTGA
>CAZDYA010000207.1:1241-3310 GCA_964509515.1 uncultured Spirochaeta sp. | reverse complement strand
AGTCATCGGTGCAGTATCCCGGCTGCTGGTATGCCCCGCATGATGCAAACCCTGCCGCGCCGCTTGAGGCCGCCCCTGCCGCAGCGTCCGCCGCCCCTGCCGCGCCGCTTGAGGCCGCCAAACCGCGCCGCCAGCCCGGGCCTTTGCGCATCGTCTGGAACCACCGCTGGGAATTCGACAAGAACCCCGGTGACTTCGTTCGGGCCTTAAAGGCCATCAAACAAGCCGGAGCCGATTTTCAGTTGATACTGATGGGCGAGCCCCCCTGGCAGGCCGAGAAGGCTGGCGGCAACTTTAACCGTGAATTCAGGTATCTCTCGAAGCATCTGCGTGAACATGTATTGCATGCCGGATATCTTGATTCGCGTCAGGATTATTATGAAATGCTGGCCCTGGGTGATGTTTGTATCAGTACCTCTAATCAGGAAAACTTTGGCATTTCCATGGTCGAGGCCATGCACTTCGGTTGCCTGCCCCTGCTGCCCAGGCGCTTAAGCTACCCCGAAATCATCCCGCCCGCAATTCACCCTGACTGTCTTTATGATGATCTTGATGATCTGGTTTATCGGCTTTTGGACTATTGCCGGCCAGGGCGGCTGGCAGAGCAGCGCACCCGGCTGCTTCCTGCCTTGCAAGGCAGAACCAACAGTTTCGCCTGGAAGAACTGCATCGCCAGTTATGATCAGCACATTTTCCGGCTTGTTTCATTTGCAGAGCCCAGCGCATAGTATTATGTTGTAGCCATGGAACGTTTTGATTATGTGATTGCCGGCGGCGGCCTGGCCGGCCTAAGCCTGGCCTGTGCCATGGTTAACAGCCCGCTGCGTGACGCCCGGGTACTTATTATTGACCGCGAAGCCAAGACCTCTAATGATCGTACCTGGTGTTTTTGGGAATTACATAGTCAAAGCATCGGACAGCTGGACAGTATCGTCACTCAGCGTTGGTCGCATCTGTGGTACATCGGTGAGCAGTGGCAAAAGCGGATTGACCTTGGTGACTACCGCTACAAAATGATCAGGGGGATTGATTTCTACCGCCATGCCGATGAGTTGCTGGCCGCCGCCCCCAATATGCAGCGGATGTACGGCAACATCGAAGCCATTGAGGACCTCACCAGCCGTAAAGGCTTGCCAAAGCCCGCCCCGGCCACGCCAGCCGCCCCGGCCACGCCAGCCGCTCCGGCCACGCCAGCTGCCCCGGCCACGCCAGCTGCCCCGGCCACGCCAGCTGCCCCGGCCGCTGTAATCGTGGACGGCCAAAGGATAGAAACCGACTGGATCTTTGACGCCCGCTTTATCCCCCAGGAATTCCAGCTGGACACTCTCCGTTATCATGACGTCAAACAGCACTTTACCGGCTGGGAAATCGAAACCACCCGCGATATCTTTGACGCCGAAAGCGCCAGCTTCTTTGACTTCCGCACCCCGCAAAAGGGCCAGATGCGCTTTATGTACATACTGCCACAAAGTCCCCGCCGGGCCCTGGTTGAATACACCCTGTTTAGCCAGCAACTGCTGCCGCAGAAGGAATACGAACAGGCCATCCGCGAATATCTGACCGATGTTCTGGGATTGTCAGAACAAGATTACCGCCTGCTGGACAGCGAAAAGGGCATCATCCCCATGACCGACCAGCCATTCCGCCGCCGCCCCGCAGGCACCCGCCGAATCTTGCGCATCGGCACCAACGGCGGCATGGTCAAAGCCTCCACCGGCTTCGCCTTTTACCGCACCCAGTGCGACAGCGCCGCCATAGTCCAAAGCCTTTTGCGCCGCGGCCATCCCTTTGCCATACCCAGGACGCCAGCGCGCTACCGCTTTTTTGACGCCGCGCTCTTGCATATCCTGCAGCATCGCGGCCACCTGGCCGAACCAATCTTTACCCGCCTGTTTCAGAAAAACCCCATCGACCGCCTTTTCCGCTTTCTGGACGAACGCGGCAGCCTGCCCGAAAACCTGGCCCTGATGGCCAGCACCAAATGGCGTTACTTTCTGCACGCCATCGCCGACATGCTGATTCACGGCCGCAGCCGCCACCATCACCAAGGTCGCCGCCACCAAGACCGC
>CAZDYA010000207.1:0-1141 GCA_964509515.1 uncultured Spirochaeta sp. | reverse complement strand
GCTGATTCACGGCCGCAGCCGCCACCATCACCAAGGTCGCCGCCACCAAGACCGCCACAATAGGAGCCAAACATGATCACCGCCTGGCAACAAATGCATCTTATCAGCCAAGTACTGGCCATCCTTTGGCTGGCCGGCATGATTACCGTCCCCATCTGGAAATGGATCATTGGCCCCAAAGCCGAGCGCGCCGCCATCAGCGCCGGCGTCCTGCTGCAAGCCGGCCTGGTCATCTCCATCCTGATGCCCGCCTGGGGACTGACCCGCACCCTGCTAGTCTGGCTTGCCGTCTCCGGCCTGGGCTGGCTCAGCGAACTCATCGGCAGCCGCACCGGCTTCCCCTATGGCCCTTACACCTACACCAAGGAATTACAGCCCCAATTACTGCGGGTCCCCGTCGTTGTGCCTTTAGCATGGATGATGATGATGCCGCCGGCCTGGGCGGCCGGCGATGCAATGGGTGCCTTTTTCGGCATGCACGGCACCATCTGGGCCCTGGCCGTCTTTGGTGCTATCGCCTTTACCAGCTGGGACCTTTTTTTGGACCCCCAGATGGTCGCCTGGGATTTCTGGCGTTGGCATCGTAAAGGGCGCTACTTTGGTATCCCCCTGGTTAACTACGCCGGCTGGCTGGCCGTCGCGGCCCTGATCACCCTGGTGGTGCAACCTGCCGACCTGCCGATGATGCCCCTGCTCATGGTTTTTACCCTGACATGGCTGCTGCAAAGCATCGCCCAGATCTTTTTCTGGAAGCTCCGCGGCCCCGGCCTGGTCGGCTTTCTGGTCATGGGCGCCTGCAGCCTGCTAGCTTGGCTGGGCGCAACACTCATCAATCCAAAATGAATAAGACAACACGTACTTTTAATGTTATTATTTTTCCATGGCTTGCTTTGAATCGTGATTCCTCGGGCTGGACGACAGCAATCTGGCGGACTGGGATGGGGAATAGATGATGAGAGAAATTTATATGGAGATTTGTAATGAAAAAGCTTAGAGTTCTTGGTTTGGTATTATTTATTATTAGCATGGTAGTTGGTGTGGCTTTTGCCATGCCTACAGAGGAAGAGTCTCCTTTCCGCTATGACTCTGCATATTCTGAGTTGGAAAGTGAGTTTGAACCACTATCGCCTGATGAGGTTTT
>CAZDYA010000206.1:0-3322 GCA_964509515.1 uncultured Spirochaeta sp. | reverse complement strand
CATCAGGCCCAAAATAATGGAAAGCCCGGCCGCCATCAGAAAAACCAATGAGCCCTGAGCCAGTCCATTTACTAACAAAGTTAAAAATGTACCCACACCATACCTCCTGTGGTAGCGTCAAATCCCTAGGTGCAAAGCCTGGAGTTCTTTGTCTTTCTTGAGATCTGCAATGGTACCGTTATTAACTGTTTTTCCCTCGTTAATAATGTAATACCTTTGCCCAACAGCACATGCCAGATTAAAATTCTGCTCAACCAGCAAAACAGTTGTATGTTTGCTGACATCAGTCAATGCATTGGCCAGAATCTCGATAATAACCGGTGCCAGACCCTTGCTTGGCTCATCAACCAGTAATATTTTGTTATCATTAACCAATGCTCGCGCAACAGACAGCATCTGCCGTTGACCACCACTAAGGGTCTTGGCATTCCGCTTATAGGCGATCTTTAGATCCGGAAATAGATCCAGAACATAATCACGGCGATCCTTGGTTGGACCGTCCTCTTTCCACATGGCTATCCGCAGGTTTTCTTCGATGGTTAAAAGGTCAAATACCCCATAATCCTCGGGTACAAAACCTATCCCCATACGCTGAATAACATGAGTCTCCTTGCCGACCAGTGAATCACCGTCCAGCTCCAGCACGCCCTGTCGCGTATTAACCAGGCCCATTATTGTTTTCAAAAAGGTTGTTTTCCCGGCACCATTGCGCCCCAGAATAACAACGGCTTCGCCCTTTTCTACTTCCATCGACACATCGTGCAGGATGGTATAAGGACCAATGTACGAAATAATATTTTCGGCTTTAAGAAGCGGCATCTTCCAACACTCCTCCCCCAAGATAGGCCTTGAGCACCTCTTCGTTGCGGCTAACCTCTTCGGGATTGCCGTCAGCCAATACAGAACCATTGGCAAGGATTACCAAGCGGTCTGATAGCTTCTTTACCAAATCCATTTTGTGTTCGATCAATACGATTGTGGTCCCCCGGCGGTGTGTGTCCTGCATGATATCAATCATGGTAGGCACTTCTTCGATGGCCATACCAGCAGTCGGCTCATCGAGCAATAACACCTCAGGTTCGAGCGCCAAAACCATACCCATTTCCAGCTTTCTTTGCTCTCCATGAGTAAGATCGGCGGCTATTGATTTAGAGCGGTCTTGCAACAAAACCCGCTCCAGAATTTCCTGTGTTTTTTCATTCACTTTGGTAAACTTGCGGTGGTCAGAAAAGATTTTATAACCAACCTTTTCAAATGATTGCGCAGCCAAACGAATGTTTTCATGAGCGGTAAGTTTTGGGAACACATTAGTCAGCTGAAATGAACGCCCCATGCCAATCTCGACCCGCTGAATCGGCGACATGTTGGTAACATCTGTGTCCTTAAAAAAAATCTTTCCTGTAGTTGGCGGCAGCAGGCCGCTCACCAGATTGAAATATGTAGTCTTCCCGGCACCGTTCGGCCCCAAAATGGTGGTAAACTTGCCAGCCTCAATCTGCAGCGATACATCGTTTACCGCTTTGTGAGCGCCGAAACTGATCCCCAGGTTCTCGGTTCGCAGTATAATTTCCGACATAGTTATTCTTTTCCTTGGAAGCCTGCCTTACATGCCGGCAGACTGAATTTGATTTCTATAAAAGTATGCCGCACTTTCGTGCGGCATACTCATAATAGCAAGCTGTATTAGCGAGCGTGTGTGGTCTGAACCGGATCAGACACTTCTTCTGCAGGAATCACGCGGACCAGTTCAGGTACGATATGATCATAACCTTCTTTGGTAACAAACTTGATTTCAAACAGAGACTGCTGTGCCTGATGATCTTCCGGGCGGAACCAGCGCTTGCCGGTAGGAGAATCAAACTCCATGCCACGGAGAGTCTGGATCAATGCTTCAGCATCGGTGTCGCCATCGGTTTTTTCCAGTGCAGTTACGATAGCCATAGCTGCAGCCATACCACCAGAGGTGAAAATGTCTGGAACCATGTCGTAGCGAGCAGTGTGCTCTTTAACCAACCAATCGTTTACAGGGTTCTGAGCAACTTCGTTGTAGTATACGGTAAAACCACTCTGGCCTTCCAATTCGAACATGGTTCGCAGGGCAGCAATTTCAGGTGCACCGGTAGAAACGCGGAAGTTTTCCAAAACGCCCATTTCTGACAGCTGACGCCAAGGGTTGTTGGCACCGGCCCAGATAACGAAAACGTAGTCTGGATCAGAATTGATAATGCGCTGGATGTAAGGAGTAAAGTCAGTTGCATCGGCAGGAGGGAACTCCTGAGTCAGTACTGAACCACCCTTTTCTTCAAGAGCTGCTACAAAAGGTGTAACGTATGCACGGCCGAAAGCTGAATCTGGAGCCAAAACAGAAACCTTGGCGTTAGGCACGTTATTAATCATAACAGCTGCCATAGCGTTACTATCCTGAGCAGTGTTACGTGCAGAACGGAAAACGTAGCGGTTTGACACGCCACTGGTCAAGAAGTCAGCAGCAGCCGGCTCAAGCATCAGAACCTTCTGGTATTCTTCGGCCAGGCCAAGAATAGCAAAGGCATCAGCTGATGATGTAGGTCCAACAAGAATGTCTACCTGATCCTCATCCAACAGAACGATTGCTCGTTCACGTGCTACTTCAGGAACGGTTGTGGTGTCTTCCCAAATTACTTCGATTGGGCGACCGGCTACAGCCATGGTGCCATTGGTTGCGTACTCAAGACCCAACTCAAAGCCACGCTGCATCTGCTGGCCATAATCCATCAGTGCACCACTCAAAGATGTGATACCACCAATCTTGATTGGGTCACCTGTGGCAACTTCTTCTCCACCACATGCTGCAAAAACCAGCATGATGACAGCAAGTACCGCAATAATACGAACGGTATTCTTCATACAATCCTCCTCCAAACTGTGTGATCTGTAAAAGGGTCTCCCCCTTGTATTGTTGTATTGTTAATCGTAATTCAAGAGAGGTCAAGTGAATCCCCAAAAAAATATAATGATTTTCAATAAAAGCAAATAGTGAATCATTTCTTACCAAAATTGTTGTTCAATTTTCCTTGACATCCAGTCTCATTGTTTTTAGGATTTGCCCGCTATAGGGAACAAAACGCATAGCATAAGGAGTTTTTTCATGAAGAAAGTAGTAATAACTGCCGCTGTCCGGACCGCCATCGGAAAATACGGCGGAAGCATCAAGGATGTGCCGGCTGCGCAGTTGGGGGCAACTGTCATCAAAAAGGCAATCGAGGAATCAAAGATCACTCCCGACCAAGTTGATGATGTGTACTTCGGTTGTGTATTGCAGGCCGGTCAGGGCCAGAATGTT
>CAZDYA010000205.1:0-3328 GCA_964509515.1 uncultured Spirochaeta sp. | reverse complement strand
ATATCGCCTGGATTAGGTAGCTTATGATGAAGTGCAAGTCTTTTTTGCTTTTATTTTTCGTGTTGTTGGCTCCTTTGGGCTGCGCCAGCGATGCCAGCGCGCTTAATGAACAATTTGTCTCTCAGGTTGATATTGCCGATGCTGACTATTTTATAGAGCTTGATTCCCTGCTCGTTCACTATTCAGATAGTGCCCCTGGGGATGATTCATTGCCGGTGATTATTCTGCAGCACGGTTTTGGTGGCAATCTTGAAAACTTCAGTTACATTACCGACAGACTGCAGCAGGATTTCCGCGTTATTGCGCTTGATCGACCGCCCTTCGGCTATTCTGCCAAGGCCCTGCCTGCTGATTATGCAGAAATAAATCCATATTCACCTCAGGGGCAGTCGCGATTTGCACTGCTGCTGATGGATGAGCTTGGCATAGACAAGGCGATTATTTTGGGCCATTCGGCGGGTGGTGGTGCCAGTCTGCATTTGGCTGCCAATCATCCGGAAAGGGTGACGGCCTTGGTGCTTGTTGCGCCGGCCGTAGAAGGCCGGCAGATAGCGCTGCCGCTTCGGGTGCTGATGTCAATTCCCCCCATGATCTGGATCGGCCCTGCATTCGTTCGCCGCTCCTTCGAGGGTCGCAATGAGTTTCTCGAGCGTTCGGTATATGAGCCTCAAAAGATTTCTGACGAGATGCGAGCGCAATTTAGCCGTGGTTCGCAGATAAAGGCTTGGGACAAGGCGCTCTGGTACTACACTATCGGCGCGCGGCGGACCGATTGGGAACCGCTGGCACAGGGTTTGACTATGCCGGTGCTTGTAATTACTGGCGACAGTGACCAGATTATTGCACCGGAATTATCGGCTGCTGTTCATGCTCAAATACCGGATAGCCAGCTGGTGGTGATGCCGCAAACCGGGCACATCCCCTTTCAGGAAAGGCCCGGAGAGTTTTTGGCAGTGCTTAATGACTGGTTTTCAGGACTGGATTAACGAGTAGCCTTCCATTTCTTTCGGTATTGGCTGCCCCATCATTTCAAGCAGGGTGGGCATGACATCCGCCAGCCGGCCGTCCTGTCGCAGCCGCTTCGAAGGCGTTTCAGTATTACCAGAGGCCAGTTCGGTCAGCTCATTGTCGACCAGAATGCAATCCACGGTATAGATGGTATGAGACGTATGCGGGCTGTCGGTGTCCGGGGCGTACATTTGCTCGGCGTTGCCGTGATCGGCTGTTACAATTAGCTTTCCGCCCCTGGCCGTAACGGCATCAACGATTTCTTTTACGCATTTATCAACTGTTTCACAGGCTGCGATGGCCGCCTGCAGATTGCCGGTATGGCCGACCATGTCGCCGTTGGCAAAATTCACCAGAATAAAATCCTCGCAGTCATCAGCCTTAACCCGATCAAGAACCAGTTGGCAAACTTCTTTGGCACTCATTTCCGGTTTCAGGTCATAGGTTGCGACCTTGGGCGACTGTGCCATTTTACGGTTTTCGCCAGCAAAGGGCTCGTCCCGATAATCGTTAAAAAAGAAGGTAACGTGGGGAAACTTTTCCGTTTCGGCACAGCGGAATTGGCTTAGGCCCAGGTTTTGCAGATACTCGCCAGCCGTGTTTACCATCTTGGGCGGCTTTGGAAAGGCGACATCAACCATTGTGGATAATTCGCTTTCATAGGCGGTCATTGTTACCCAAGCCACATCAAGCTTGTTACCGCGGTCAAAACCAGGTAGTCCGGAATCGGGGGAGGCCGGTACATGCCCGAAAAAATCCTTCATTACAAAAGAGCGTATTATTTCTCTGGGCCTGTCACCTCGGAAGTTGTAAAAAATGGCACTGTCGCCATCCTTGATGCGGCTTTCCTGCCAGTTCTCACCTACATAGCGCGGGCCGATAAACTCATCGCCACGCTGGTTCTCGCTGCTTGGATTATCATAGTAATCCTGAATTGCCTCTTTAGCACTGGCAAATACGGGGGCAGAGGTCGAGCGTCCGGTAAGCACGTCGTAGGCCAGCTGCACCCTTTCCCAGCGGTTGTCGCGGTCCATGGCCCAGTAGCGGCCGCAAACCGATGCAATTTGGCCAACCCCGATCTCGGAAAGTTTTTTTTCTATGGTCTGGGCAAAATCAATGCCGGTATATGGACCGGTATCCCGCCCATCGGTAAACAGGTGAATAGCGACCCTTGATTGCCCCTCGCGCTTGCAAAGTTCTACATTGGCATACAGGTGGGCTAGCAGGGCGTGAACACCGGCGTCAGAAGCCAGCCCCATTATGTGAACATAGCCTTGATTGGCTTTTGCCCGCTGAATGGCCTTTAACAGCGCCTCATTTTCATAAAAGTCGCCTTCGCGAACAGCCTTGGTTATTCTGACTGAATCCTGGTAGACAATTCGGCCAGCACCAAGGTTCTGGTGCCCGACCTCGGAATTACCCATGGTTCCATCTGGCAAGCCCACATCCTCGCCCGAAGTAGCAATTCTTGTCCATGGATATGTTTTTCGCAGGGCTTCATCGCATGGTGTGTTTGCCAATTCAACGGCATTAAAATCATGCTGCGCTGGATTAGGGTTGTGACCCCAGCCGTCTCGTACAATAAGAACCACGGGCTTTGCTTGCATTGGAAGCTCCTTAAAAAGAAGTTGATGCTTGCGAGGTTATCACAGATGCGGATGGCTGTCAGTAATTGGCTTTCTGATAGTTAATCTGACAGGTCATCTGACAGGTCATCTGATTGCATATCCTGTTCGGGCAGCAGACTTAGACCTGGTTTGTTGCGGATATCAAAGCCGGATTCAGCAATATGTTCATCATGCCATTTAAGAATCGTTTTTCTGGCTCCCTTCTGGGGTGCCCGGTACTCCTGCTTGCCAAATGACACGCTGACTCCGGCGAAGATGGTGTCTTCGACTACCAGCATGCTCTCTGGCATGGCCATCAGCAAGGTTTTTAGTTTATGATTCTTTTCCCTGGCATCATTTAAATCAGACGATAGTTCATCTTCCTGTTTTATGAGCTGTTCCTGCGCACCGATAAGCTTGGCGCTGCGGGTTTCATCACCGGGCAGGGTCTGCAGGGCCTTTTCGATTTGCTCTTTCTTCAGGCGGACGTCATCAAGCTTTAACTGCATTCGGTCAATTTCTTCTGTGTTCTGGCGGTATTCAGCAAGTATCTGTGGAGGAATACCAATAGAAACATGGGTTGGGTGTTCACTAATTCCACCAAGCTTTTTACACCAGCAGCTACCGCCAACAATGGTTGTGCCTCCGATGATTTCTGCTCGGCGTCCTCCCAGCAGGCAATGACCGCGGACGTAGACCTTGCTGTGCATGAT
>CAZDYA010000204.1:0-3329 GCA_964509515.1 uncultured Spirochaeta sp. | reverse complement strand
CCCTGCTACACGGTAATGTTGTTTAACGACGACATTCAGGCCGAAAACAAGGCCAAAATTTACACGTTCCTGCGCAAATCAATGCAAAACGAACTTGATGAAATTTTGGGCAGAGCGGTATAAGAAAGCAGCGCTGGTAGGCCAGGATTCATCTGCGCAAATTCCAAAGAGCAGCGACTGCCGGCTCATGCAAACGGCGGGTCTGGGCAACCAGACCCAGTTCAAAATTTTCCAGCGGCGGATCAGCCTTCAGTACCCGCACGTCTGCTTTCAGAGCCGATGAATCAAGTACAATGCGCGGCACAACCCCTACTCCAAAGCCTAAGCGCACCATACTGATTATGGCCTCGCTTCCAGAGACCTCGGCATACAATCTTGGGCTGACAGCCCCAAACCAACGCAGGGCGTGCTCTCGCGCCAAACCGCTTCTTGGCAATACCATGGGCAGACCTGCCAGATCGGCCGGCAAAACCCTTGCCGACAGCTCGGCCAGCCGGTCGATATGCGCTTCGCCGATAGGCTGCGGGGCGATCAACTCCAGGCTGGTTGTCATCAATGACACCGCCGTTAGGCCAGATGGTATTTTACGCGGCAGGGCAGCAACGGCAATATCGGCTATCCCCTCCGCAACCCTTTGCAAGGCTTCCGCCGGGGCACCGGTCTGCAGCACCACGCGGACGCCGGGATACTCGGCCCGCAGACCGGCCAGCAGATCAGGCAGAATGGCGATACTGGCGGTAACCGAGGCAAAGATACGCACCTCACCATGAACCATGCCCCTGGCCGCGCCGCCGATATCGGCCTTGACAGCCTTCCAGGCATCCAGGGTCTCGCGGCAAAACAGGGAAAAGCGCTGTCCAGCCATGGTCAGGCTTACCTCGCGGCTCTCGCGGTAAAGCAATTTCTCGCCCAACTCCTCTTCCATACGCTGCAAGGCCCGACTGGTTGCCGACGGGCTCAACCCGCAGGCCTCACCGGCACGCCGCAAATGCAGATTATCAGCAAGCGCAGAAAATAATTCAAGTTCATGGATATGCATGGCTCATTTTATCATGTGTTGCACAAAACGCAACTGTTTATAGCATAAATATCACTTTGCGCAATAATATATATGTGCTACAAATAGGTCACTATTCACAGGAGGTCATTTTATGAGTAAACAAGCAGTAACAGATTTTACTACCAAAGTTTTCGAAAAAGAGCTGATCCAGCCAGCTGGAACCAAAGAATACATCGTCCGTGGCGGACGCCATCTATTCGACAAGCTCCCCAAGGCTTTTGAAGGCATCAAGCAGATCGGGGTTATCGGCTGGGGCAGTCAGGGGCCAGCGCAGTCACAGAACCTGCGCGATTCGCTGGAAGGCACCGGCATCAAGGTTGTCATCGGCCTTGGCGAAGGCGCTCCTTTTCAGGCTGAAATCGACAGCGCCGAAGCCGCTGGTTTCAAGCGCGCTGACGGAACCCTGGGCGAAATGTTCAAGGTTATCAGCGAGAGCGACCTTTCCATCATCCTGATCAGCGACGCTGCCCAGGCCATGCTGTACGACAAGATCGTTGCCGCAGTTAAGCCCGGTGCAACCCTGGGTTTTTCTCACGGCTTTTTGATGGGTTACATGGAATCAATCGGTGCCAGCTTCCCCGACAACATCAATGTTATCGGTGTTTGTCCCAAGGGCATGGGTCCTTCCGTTCGCCGCCTCTACGAGCAGGGCAAGGAAGTTAACGGTGCCGGTATCAACGCCAGCTTCGCCATCCACCAGGATGTTGACGGCCGTGCAACCGATATCGCTATCGGCTGGGCTGTCGCACTGGGCGCACCTTTCAGCTTTGTTACCACCCTGGACATGGAATTCCGCTCAGACATCTACGGCGAGCGCGGCATCCTTTTGGGCGCTGTACACGGCATTGTTGAAGGTCTTTACCGCCGCTTTACCGAGCAGGGAATGGAGCCCAAGAAGGCTTACCGCGAAACAGTAGAATCCATCACCGGTCCTATTTCGCAGATCATCAGCCACGAAGGCATCGACGCCGTTTACAAGAAGCTTTCCGCAGATGACCAGAAGGTATTTGCACAGGCATACAGCGCTGCATATCAGCCTTGCGCCGAAATCCTTTTGGAAATCTACCAGGAAGTTCACAGCTGCAACGAAATCCGCTCAGTTATCATGGCTGGCGAGCGCATGAACCGCTTCCCCTTTGCCAAGATTGACAGCACAGAAATGTGGAAGATCGGCGAGCAGGTTCGTGCCGAGCGCAGCAGCAACGGCGAAACCCCAATCAATCCGGTTACCGCAGGTGTATATGTGGCTTGTATGATGGCTCAGATTGATATCCTGTTGGAATACGGTCACAGCTACTCCGAAATCGTTAACGAATCGGTTATCGAAGCGGTAGACAGCCTTAACCCCTACATGCACCACAAGGGTGTTGCCTACATGGTAGACAACTGCTCACGCACTGCCCGCCTTGGTTCACGTAAATGGGCACCACGTTTTGACTACCTGCTGCAGCAGCTGGCCTACCCTGTTCTTGACGGCACCACTGGTGTTCACGGACCGGATGCATTTCCCAAGTTCCTTGATCACCCGGTACACGATGCAGTCAAGATCATGGCTGAACTGCGCCCCAGCGTAGACATCTCTGTAACCGACTAACAGTAGTTTGTAAAAATACGGCCAGCCGATTTTGCGAGGCAATCGCAAATCAGCTGGCCTTTTTTATGTCCTTCGGCTATTTTGCTATTTTGGCTATTTTAACGGCAAGCCCAGATTACGCCGTAAATCATTATTATGACTATTTACAGTGCCCACAGAATCAAGTATTTCCCAAACCCTCAAGGCAATCAGTGCGACGGTGCTAACTCCAACAGTTATTGCTAGCTCGTCATCATATGGATGGATGGCGCCATCATTTAACTCGGGATAAGCCCCGGCAATAGTGGCCAAAGTAATAATGCCTATCCCAAGCAATGTCTCGCCACCGGCAAAGATTAGCCCCTTCCCTGCTTCACCACCGTAAAAATGTCCAGCGCTGGGCAGCAAAAAAGACAGACCGCCGGCAATCAGCGGGCTCTTTTGGCGCTGTCGATAGAAATACTCAAGGGTCTCCGCAGACACCTGCGGCGAATCATCCTGAGGGGTGGTGGCCAGGCTATACTGCTGGCGATAGTCGTTTTCCATGTCAGCATAGCGTTGCCGATATTCGACCAGGTCGGTGGAATAGCTGACATCATCAAGCAAGAACTGCAGGCGACCAAACAGCTGCAAAACCATAGCCTGCTGATCAGGATCGTTCCAGTTGGCAGTAATCGACTCCTCTATCCCCAAAAG
>CAZDYA010000203.1:0-3335 GCA_964509515.1 uncultured Spirochaeta sp. | reverse complement strand
CAATATATTCCTTGATCCGGTCGTCAACGGTAATTTCTGACACCGTCTCGCGCAACCTGATAATATCCTGCTTGAAAAGCACGCGGTGAACCTGCGCAGGATTCTTGTTGCCGACAGCCCCAAGCATCTTCACCTCTTCCTCGTAGGTCGGATAACTCACCGATAGTTTAAGCATAAACCTGTCCAGCTGAGCCTCGGGCAAGGCATAGGTACCCTCCTGCTCAATTGGATTCTGGGTGGCCAACACGAAAAAGGGATCCGGCAAGGGGTAGGTATTATCGCCAATGGTCACCTGCTTCTCTTCCATGGCCTCCAGCAAAGCCGACTGTACCTTGGCAGGAGCGCGGTTAATTTCGTCTGCCAGCACAACGTTGGTAAAGACAGGCCCCTTTCTGGGCAGAAATTCACCGGTCTGCTGTTTATAGACCATGGTACCGACCAAATCTGCCGGCAGTAAATCCGGCGTAAACTGAATTCGTTTGAATCCGGCATCTACAACCTCGGCCAGGGTTCTAACGGTGAGGGTCTTGGCCAAACCGGGAACCCCCTCCAGCAGCACGTGGCCACCGCCAATTATTCCCATCAGCAGTCCGTCAACCATCTTGTTCTGGCCGATAATCCTTTTGGCAATCTCGTCCCTGGCTGATTGCAGCAGACCAGCGGCCCGCACAATTTGTTCTTCGAGATTATTTATATTACTCACTCCACCCTCCTGATGGTGTTAGGTGCGGTAATCGGCGTTTTCTGTCACATACTCATGCGTCAAATCAGCCCCAAATACCGTCTGCTGCGCATTCCCCATACCCAGCTCAATTTTTATCTTTATACTATCCTGATTCTGCGGGTATCCGCTTATCCGCGGATTCATGGCCGCCTCTGTCATTCTGGCGGCGAGTTTCTGCTCCACATCAGCTGAAAGTGAAAAGGCCCCATTGCGGAAAACCTCTATCCCCTCTACCTCGACTCTAACCTTCTGCGGATCAAGCTCGATTCCGCTATTCCCGCAATAGTCACCAAGCGCACCGATTATCCTGCCAACATTGGGATCATTACCGTAAACCGCTGTCTTGACCAGCGGTGAATTGACAATGGCCTTGCCACAGTCCCTGGCTATCTGAGCAGAAGGAGCTTTGCATACTTCTACATTTATTACATGGCTTACGCCCTCTCCGTTGCGGACAATATCCCCAGCAAGCTGGCTGCATACCTGTAGCAGCCCTGCGGAAAAAAGCTCCTCGGTTATCGGCCCTGCCTGTCCCGAGGACAATAACAAGGCCATGTCCGAAGTACTCTGATCAGAATCAACCGAAATACAGTTAAAGGTCTGCTCCACCGTTTGACTCAAGGCTTGTCGGCAAAACTCTCTTGAAACATCAAAATCGGTAAGCAAAAAAACCAGCATGGTAGCCATATTCGGTTCTATCATGCCCGCACCCTTCGCAATGCCCATTATCGAACCCTTGCCATGCTTCCAGACCCTGATTTTTGGATAGTTATCCGTGGTCATTATGGCACGGGCCACATCCAATGGCTCGACCGGAGTCTGTACCAGCGCCGGCAAGGCTTGCTGCATCTCGGACAAGGGCAGTCGCCAGCCGATTATGCCGGTTGAAACACAAAACAATCCCTCCGGCTCAAAACCTGCCAACCCTGACAGCCCACGTTGCAAGGCCTCGATATCACTGCAGCCAGTGGGCGAACAAACATTGGATATGCGGTTGTTCACCAGCACCCCGGAAGTAGCCGCCATCTTTACAATTTTTTTGCCCACCAGCACCGGGGCACCTGGAAAGGTATTGCGTGTGAACACGCCGGCAAAGGCAGTCACCGGTTTTTCCGGTCGCAGCCAGGCCATATTCATGCGGTATGGCTCCATGACCGGCCTCTCTGATGGAACAAAGGTCAGGCTGGTACTGTAACCCTGAAAACCCTTTGGCCAGGTTCCCAACTGAGTCAGTTCTTCCATATATGCCTGAATCGACGCGCTATGCTGCATAATTATGTATATCCTATTTCCAGCGTATATGAAACAACCGCGGAACTATCAAATCGTAATAATAACGCTTGTCCGGTCGTTCCTGCAACTCATTACTCATACCAGCCGGCACATCGCCTTCTACCCTTAATGAATCAGCCTCGAACTCCAGTACGCTATAGTAACTATCATCGTATAAACCGACAATCAATTCACCGTTTTCTGCAATGGTCTGCAGATCCGGGCCTGTAGGTTGCGGCAAGGGGATCCGGAATTCATAGGTAAGCACCCCGGCCTCGTATTCGGCACTAAAATCCGTCACCTCGGTTACCGGAATTGCACGATCCCCGCTAAGCAAGTGGGTAAAAAAGTTGTAATTCACCAGATTGACAAAGGCCCCCTGACGGATTTGTTCCTGCTGCTGCTCGTTTAGCGGTCCCTGCGAGGTTTGGGCAAAATCATGCACCATCATCTGGCTAAAGAATTTATCGAACTTCCAGCGGACAACCAGCCCGGATGGTAAACCGTTGTCAAACTCCACCCTTGCCGTCGTATCCATAAATACATGAGGATGACTAAAAACCGAAAATGGCAGCAGTAAAAGCAAGCCTGCCAGCCATAAAACTGAGCTTTTCCTGCCTGATTTATTCATATTGCCAGATTAGGCAATATGCCCCTTTTGAACAAGCCCGCTTGTTGTGATAGTATTATCTCACCATGAAAAAGATTTTAACCATTTTGATTTTCGCCATTGCGATTCTACCAGGATGCCAGACCGTACCGGATAACATCCCCGAGGATATGACCCCCATGGAGTTTTTCCAGCGCGGTCAGGAAGAAGTGGAGGCTGACAATTTAGAAGCCGCCCTGATGTATTATGAAACCTTTCTGGATAGATACCCCAACGACTATGCAAACGCGATTATCGCCGAATACTGGGTAGCTTTCATCCAGCACAAAAAGGGCAAGAAAGCAGAGTCGGTCAAACTGTTCCACGAGCTGCTTTCCAAAGAGGCTGAACTAAGCGGACGAGTTCCGGAATGGCCCTTCGTACTGAGTCGACGGGTTTTGGAAGAAATGGGCGAACCGGTTAACGTAAAAGATGAGGCGGCCGCCGATAATGCGACCAGTGCCGAGGAAGCTACCGAGACCGGCCAGGATCAGTAAGGCGCTACCAGTATTGGTTGTATCTCGACCGCATACTCTTTAGCCGCTGCATAAACCATTTCGGCATCGATATTTCCCCGCGGCCTGGGATGCGGGGGAGCATCACCCACCAGGATAATCTTGCGGTGCTCAGCCTGCCATTCATAGCCGGCCAGCGCTGCAAACAGTCCTTCGTATACCGCTTCTGGTATAT
>CAZDYA010000202.1:0-3349 GCA_964509515.1 uncultured Spirochaeta sp. | reverse complement strand
CCTCCGAACAGCTACTGGCAATATCTGCCTATCTTCATAATCCACTGATTCAGCGGGCAATTATTTTTGTTGATGGCAAGCGGCTAGCTGGCGATGACCAGAACGACGGTGCGGCAGCCGTGGCCAATGCGGCCTTGCTGCCCTGCAGCCCCGACCCCGTACCGCAGATGCCGGTGCCGGCAGTCGAGCGGATCTCGCTGGCAGACCTTGATGACGAACAGCTTTTAAAGCTATCGCGGCAGCGTTTGCTGGCCCTGAACGCGGCCGAAATGCGTGCCATTCAGCAGCATTTTGCTGACGCTGCGGTTATCAGGCAAAGAAAAGAGTCCGGTATTGGAGAACTGGCCACCGATGTTGAGTTGGAGATGCTGGCGCAGACCTGGAGCGAGCATTGCAAGCACAAGATTTTTGCGGCTAATGTTGAGTATTACGAAGAGGAAGGCGGCGCGGCGCAGCGTATATCAGGCCTGTTTAAGAGCTATATTGCGGCTGTGACCGAGCAGGTAGCGGCGCGGCATGAAAAGGCTGGCCGACAGTTTCTACGCTCAGTTTTTACAGACAACGCCGGTGTTATCGCCTTTGACGAAGACCATGATGTGTGCTGCAAGGTAGAGACGCATAATTCCCCATCGGCGCTTGATCCATATGGCGGCGCCATCACCGGCATTGTCGGGGTTAATCGCGATATTTTGGGAACAGGCCGAGGGGCCAGACCAATCCTTAATACCAACGTCCTGTGTTTTGGCTATCCAGACACCCCTGCCGGGCGAGTTCCCAAGGGACTAATGCATCCGGAAAGGGTTATGCATGGAGTACATCACGGGATTGTTGATGGCGGCAATCAGTCCGGCATTCCTGTGGCCGGCGGCGCTTTTTTGTTCGACAACAGCTATATGGGCAAGCCGCTGGTTTTTTGCGGCACGGGCGGCATAATGCCGCGTGACCTGCACGGCCAGCCCGGCTGGTACAAGGAAATATTTCCCGGTGATTTGGCCGTAATGGCGGGGGGGCGCATCGGAAAGGACGGCATCCACGGTGCCACCTTCAGTTCCGAAGAATTAAACGAAAGCTCGCCCACCAGCGCGGTTCAGATTGGCGACCCAATAATCCAAAAACGCATGACCGAGTTTATTCTGCAGGCCAGGGATTTGGGCCTGATGCGCGCCCTGACCGATAATGGCGCTGGCGGACTGAGTTCCAGCTTTGGCGAGATGGCGGAATCGGTTGGCGGTATTCATCTTAAGCTGGATGATTGCCCCTTGAAGTATCCAGGCTTGGCGGCCTGGGAGATTTTTGTATCAGAAAGTCAGGAAAGAATGAGTTTGGCAGTTGATCCCGGCAAATGGGATTCCCTGTTACAGTTGGCGGATGAGTTTGATGTCGAGATTTCCCGCATCGGCGAATTTAATGATTCCGGGCGTCTGACGATCGAGCATCTGAATAAGTTGGTATGTGATTTGCCATTGGAATTTGTGCATGACGGGGTGCCAAAGTTGGAGTTGATTGCCCGTTGGAAGCCGATTAGAAACGCCGACGACGCCAAGGTTCGCGAGCGGGTCGAAGCAGCCCTGGCCGACTTTGCGGCACCAGAGCGCGCAGACTGGTATAAGCAGGCCCTGCTACAGCTGTTGACCGATCCGGTTATCGCCAGCAAGGAACACCTGATTCGTCAGTATGATCATGAGGTGCAGGGCGGTTCGGTGGTCAAGCCCTTCTCTGGTCCGGCCATGGACGGCCCAAGCGATGGGGCTGTTGTTCAGCCCTTGTTGAATTCCACTCGCGGGATCAGCGTGACCCACGGGGTTTGCCCAAGGTACAGCGACGTTGACACCTATGCCATGGCTCAATGCGCCGTCGACGAGGCCTTTCGTGCGCACATTGCACTTGGAGGTGATCCGGAGTCTGCAGGCGCCCTGGACAATTTCTGTTGGCCAGATCCCGTGCAGTCAGAGGCGACACCGGATGGCGAGTATAAAATGGCTCAATTGGTGCGCGCCTGCCAGGGTCTGTATGATATTTGCGATCAATATAACCTGGCCCTGGTATCCGGCAAGGATTCCATGAAGAACGATGCCCGGCTCGATGGCCGCAAGGTATCGGTGCGGCCAACCCTGCTGGTGACGGTCATGGGGATTGTCCCTGATGTTACAATGAGCCGCGGGACTGACTTTCAGGCCGCTGGCGACGAAATATTCCTGATCGGCCAAACCAGGGCCGAGCTTGGCGGTTCCCGATTGGAGGCCGCTTTTCAGGAAGGTCGGCTGGAATTACCCGGTGATCAGTCTGCCTGGCAGGATTTGCTTGCCGAACAAAATGTCTTGTATGAGTACCAGCGGATTCAGCTGGGGGATTGCCCAAGGGTAGATGCCGAAGCAGCTATTGAGCGCTACCGCTGGGTGGCTGACAATATGGCTGCCATCACGACAATACATGATGCCAGCGATGGCGGCTTGGCTGTCGCCCTGGCAGAGTGCTGCATCGGGGGACAGCTTGGTGCCGAAATAAGACTGCCGGAAGCAGTCGGCCCGGGACTATCGCTATCAACACTATTGTTTGCGGAGTCGCCATCGCGCTTTGTTGTTTCTGTGCGGCCCGAAGCTATCGCAGATTTCAAGCAGGCGGCGGCTGGCCGCCGTGATGTATGGCATATCGGCCGAGTTTCTGACGGAGGCCAGCTGGAGATAAGCTGCGGGCAGGATCAGCTTGCCATTGATCTAGGCGATCTTCGCAAGGCCTTTTTTTCCTGGAGGGATCATGAGTAAGGCAGTTATGCCCAAGGCGGCTATTTTATATGGACATGGAATAAACGCTGATCGGGAACTTGCCGACGCCTTTATGGCAGCCGGTGCGCAGGCAGAAAGGATCCCCGTCAAGCGACTGGTTCAACAGCCGGAGATTCTGGCGCAATACCAGCTGCTGGCATTTCCAGGTGGATTTTCCTTTGGTGATCACCTTGGTTCGGGTCTGGTATTGGCTCACTGGATGCGGGAGCATTTACGCGAGGCCATCGATGCCTTTGTTAACCGCGGAGGACTGATCATCGGTATTTGCAATGGCTTTCAGGTGCTGGTCAAGATGGGAGTGCTTCCCAATCTGGAAAAGGACTGGGAGCCGCAGGTTTCGCTGGTACATAATATGAGTGGCCGTTTCATTGACACCTGGGTCCCGGTGGAGTGGAATGCGGCGAACAATTCGCCCTGGATTAGCGGCTTGCCGGCCATGCAACTGCCAGTCAGGCACGGCGAGGGGCGTTTTATTGCTGGTAGTCAGCAAATCCTGGAACAATTGGAGCCTGGTCAGGTGGCCTTAAGGTACCGCAGCAATCCAAATGGCTCGGTCAATGATATTG
>CAZDYA010000201.1:0-3356 GCA_964509515.1 uncultured Spirochaeta sp. | reverse complement strand
CCAGTAGCTCACCAGTGCTTACATTGAGCTCATGAAGGCTCATCCGCGGCGCATCATCAATTGGCTGTGGCAACTGCAACGGCTGGAGACCCGGCAATCCACCAAGGGTGCCTCCCAGAAAAAGCGAAAAAAGCAAGCCGGTGATAACAACAATCGCAAAAGGAGCTACCTCGGGGATAGCGATGCGAATATGCTTATGCGACTGCATGGCAACGGGAACAAATAGCGGATGATCACGCCTTTCTTCCATCATATGCACCCAGGTCCAGGCCAAAAATGAGACCCCAAGCAATACAAGCACCCCCAGCAGGGAAACAAGTGCCGGCACAATCTGACCGCCAAATAGCCACACGCCAAGTGGATTAAGACCAAGCAGGCATAAACCATAAATCAGTAATCTCAGATTGGCAGCATCCCACATATGCTCTTCGGGATGATGCAAGGAATGGCGAAAACTGGCAACCAACTGCAAAAACACCTTTTGCCACAATAAAAAGGCGGCGGCGAGGGCACAGAAAACCACCGGATTACCGGCGTTTCCGGTAATAATCAGGGGAATACCGGCCAGCAGCACCCAAAACCGCTGCTTTCTGGTGCGGCTAATACCCCAGCCGACCAGCAGCAAGCCCAGCACAATAATAACCGGCTTCACCCACACAGGAAGGGTTCGGTCGCTAGAGAAAAGAATGCCCTTGGGATATTGCTGCTGCAAATGACTCAGATGACGTTGCACGGCAGATGACCCTGCATTGGAGCGCAGATAAACCACCTCCCAATCCGGGTGCGAAGGCGAACGAAAAAAATTGCCAATATTTGCCAGGTAGGGATCGAAGCGAGGGTCTTCCTTTTGTAAACGATATGCAAGGGCGGCGACACTGACCTTTTGCTGGCCAGAAAAAACAGAAAATTCCTGCTGACTTGTCAAACGGCTAACGACATAGCTTTCTTCATCGAGCAAAAGCATTTGCTCGACCTGCTCTGGCAAAGCAGATCTTTGCACCAGCACCGGATAGGTCGCATCCCAACCGAAGGCCGGACTTTCAACAGGAACAGGAGCAATCAGGAACATCGCCCATGTTGCCAGAACCGCCGAAAGCAGCACCCCGCTTGCCTTTAGAATTCTGTTTCGCAACACCCTTTTATCCAAGCCAGACCCCTGTTAAAACTATAAGAAATGGAATGCCAAGGCCATAAAACAGCCCAGCAAAGCCCCAACCGAAACCTCGGCTGGCGTATGGCCATTTACTTCTTTAACCGGAATGAACGGAATATTACAGCGCTCTTCCAGCTCCTTCCCCAGGCGATTTAGCACCCGTGCCTGACGACCAGCAGACAATCTGACCCCCATGGCATCCCTGATAACCAGGCCCCCAAAGAAAAAAGCCACCAGGAAGGCCGGAGAATGGAATCCGTAACTCAAACCGGAGGAAAGCGCCAGGCACACTACCATCGAAGAATGCGAAGAAGGCATCCCGCCGGTTTTCCACAACAGTACGACCATGATATCCTTCGAGGCCGATGATCGGTTGCGGATGGAATCAATAATGGACTTGATAACCTGAGCCATTAGCCAACTCATAAAGGTCGACAAAAACACGGGGTTTTTGAATAGCAACTGCAGTTGCTGGCTTATTGTCAGAGAAAGATCGAATGACATAGGCTACGATTTTGTTCTGTCAGTAGAGTATTTGTCAACACACAAAGGCACTAATATTGTCTATATTGGCCCTCAACGCTACAATAAAGTCCTTGCAAGGAGACTTCATTGAATAGATTATTCGGAATCATTTTTGTCCCACCAGAACAAATCCTGCTTTTTTTGCTATCTCTATTTATTTCCATACTGCTGGGCCTTGGTATTGCTGCCGTCTACCGTTATACACACAAGGGCCTAAACTACGAAAGCAGCTTTGTCTCCACCCTGGTCTTGCTCGCGCCAATTGTATGTCTGGTAATGTTCTTTATCCAGGGCGAACTGGTACTATCATTGGGGCTTGTGGGTTCACTTAGCATCATCAGGTTTCGCACTCCTGTCAAAGATACCCGCGACATTGTGTTTCTATTCTGGACAATCGCCATTGGCCTGGGCTGCGGCACCCTGCACTGGACTTATTCAATTGCGGCAACCCTGATAATCGCCCTGCTATTAAGCCTTTTCTACCTGATAAAGTACGGCAGACAACTGCATTGCGAATACATATTAATTGCCGGCGGCATAAAGCCGTATGATTTTCACCAACTTGACTCCATGGTCAAGCAGGATGGCATGAATGTGCAATTAAGAAGCCACGAACTGGATGGCGACAACTGGGAAATAACCTGGGAATTCAGATTCGAACGTTCGCTTGAATCCCGGATACACGAGATCAACACGCGCTTGCAAAAAGCCTCTGGCGTCAAGAAAACATCACTTTTAACTCCGCAGCTCACCCTGCCCATGTAATGCCATGAGAATGAACCAGCGACTGGAAAAAAAATACCACCTCGATCTGGCTCAGTATTATTGCGTCCGCAACGCAATCCGTCAGCACATGGTTCCCGATACATATTCTCGCCTTAAAGATGGCAGGTATCTGGTTCGCAGCCTGTATTTCGATACAGCTGATTTCCAGGCCTATACCGAAAGAAATCACGGGCTCTTTGGCAGAATCAAGCTGCGTATCAGGACATATTGTGATCAAGCTGGGGAATCACCTGTCATCGTTGCCGAGATAAAATCCAAGAAGGGCAACCTTATGGAAAAGTACGGCTCGCTGGTCCCTTACAGCCGCTACCTTCAGTTCCTGCAGTCCAATAGCTGGCAGAGCCCTGCCGACCCTGTCTTGAATGAATTCGAACGCCTGATACGGGTTCGTATGCTGCAGCCGCAACTGCTGGTACAATACTGGCGCGAAGGCTACCGTTGCCGCCAGAGCTCAGACCTGCGCATCACCCTGGATCACAATGTCCACAGCGCCCGCGCCAAAGAAGTCTTTCCCGGCGACCTGCTGCTAAAACCGCACCGCCCACGCTACATCACCCTGGAAATAAAAACCCCAGCCCGCAAGGAACCGGCCTGGCTGCAAGCCCTTGTGCGTCAACACGGCCTGCGCATCACATCCAACAGTAAATATGTCCAGGGAATCGAGGTCATCCGCCCCAACATGATAACTCCGAGGCCTGTAACGTGAGCCAACAATCAGTAAACAGGATAAAACGCACAGGCATCATCACTGCTCTGGCACTATTTCTATTAATAATTGCCTATATCATCGCCTATCTGGGCTCCGGAAGTTCAGGATTTCCGAATCAGGCCCTAGAGAAAGCGATCCGCCAGGCTCACCCGGTCGGAAGCAGCAAACTGCTTAACAAGGACC
>CAZDYA010000200.1:0-3411 GCA_964509515.1 uncultured Spirochaeta sp. | reverse complement strand
TCTACCAGCATTTCTTTTAGTAGCTGTTTAACACTTGATATTTCAGATTGGCTGATTGAGCCGGCTTTTTTTACTAATCTTCTTTTGTCTATTGTTCTGATCTGGTCAAGGACTATCCACCCTTTTTTTTGATCAAGCTGCACTTCTATTCTGGTTGGGTAATTTCTTGATTTCGTTGTCATTGGGGCGATTATTACTGTTCCGATAAATCTGTTCATTTCGTTTGGAGAAATGACTACGCAAGGGCGGGTTTTTTTTATTTCGTAGCCTTTGGTGGGATCAAGGTCGACCCAAAATATTTCGTACTGGTTAATTACCATTCCCATTGGAAGTCCTCATCCGGGATTTCTTCGGCAACAAATAGCTCGTCATCCTGATTGGCATGCATTTTTTTAAACACTTTTTCCCAATTGTATCTGGGATTGGCTTTTACAGGTTTTAATACGATTTTCTCTTCGATGATTTCCATTTCAAGTTTGTCATCAATTTTGAGCTGATCGATAATCGACTTGGGAATGCGGATGCCTTTTGAGTTGCCTATTGGTACCAGAGAGACTAGCATGATACCTCCTGATTATTTGCTGATAAGAGTAATTATATTGTAATTACTTGCTGATTGTCAATGTCTTTGCTATATTCAATTTATTATGTCAGAACAAGCGCGCAAGATAGCCGACAACGTTTTCTGTTTTTCTGTTCCAGTGGAAGATGAGCTTTTTGAGGGGATGTGGCCTTTGCCGCATGGGGCGTCCATGAATTCTTATGCGGTCAGGGGAGAGGCGACCGCGCTGATTGACGGTGTCTGCGGCTGGGATGGTGCGGCGGATTCGTTGCGGGCGCAGCTGGCCGCGGCTGGTGTGCGGCTTGCGGATGTGCGCTATCTGGTTATGAATCATCTTGAGCCGGATCATAGCGGCTGGCTGGCAGATTTTTTGGCGCTACGGCCGGATGTGACCATTTTAACGACCCGCAAGGGGATGGCGCTGGCGCAGGCCTTTTTTGGTGATATCGATGTGCCCGGCGGTTTGGCTGGCAGGCTGCAGGCGGTTGGCGATGGCGATAGTATTGACCTGGGCGGTGGAGAGCGGCTTGAATTTATAGAGGTGCCGAACGTGCACTGGCCGGAGACCATGGCGACCTTTCACCCTGGCAGCGGCACCTTGTTTTCCTGTGATGCCTTTGGCAGCTTTGGTTCGGTTCCTGTTGGTGGTCTTTTTGATGACGAGCTGGGCAGTTTGGCGTCGGGCATGGTTTTGTCGGCTGAGTTGTTAAACGATGAGACTCTGCGGTATTTTTCCAACATCATTGGTCCTTTTAGTCAGCAGGCTATTCGGGCCATAGATAAGCTTGAAGCTTTGCCTGTGCGCTGTGTTGCGCCGGGGCATGGTCTTATGTGGCGACAAAATCCCCAGCATATTGTTGATGTTTACCGCCAGCTGGCTGCTTATGCCAAGGGGCAGGCCGAGGCGGCGGTGACGGTGATCTGGGGCAGTATGTACGGCATGACGGAACAGGGGCTTGAGCCCTTGCTGGCTGGCATTGCCGCCGAAGGGGTGCAGGCCTATGTTCATCGGGTTCCGCAAAGCCATGTTTCTTTTATTTTGCGTGATGTCTGGCGCTCCAGCGCGGTGGTTTTGGGCATGCCGACTTATGAGTACAAGATGTTTCCGCCAATGGCAGCGGTGCTGGATGAGATAGGGCGTAAAAAGCCGCAGAACAGGGCGGCTTTCCGTTTCGGTTCCTATGGCTGGTCTGGGGGTGCCCAGAAAGAGCTTGATGAAATTATGACGCGCTGCAGATTTAATTGGGAATTTTTGCCACCGGTGGAGTATAATGGATCGCCGGGTGCCGCCGACAAGGCTTTATTGGAAAGCCGGGGGCGCGAGATTGCGCAGCAGGCGCTTAAGCGGTCAGCAGGACAGGGAGCTTTAAAATGAAAAAGTCGGTTTTGGTACTTAGAAATGTTGTGGCTGTTTTTGTAATTTTGTTTTCTTCTTTGCTTGGCGGTGTGGCTGTTGGTCTAATTGGTTTGCCTGTTGGTTTGGCCGTGGCCTTCCTGATTTCTGTTCCGGGGGCCCTGGTTTTTTTATTGATGGATTTTTTTCAGCTGCGACGCTGGCAGGCGGCGGGTCAGAAGGACGGTTCCGGGGCACGCTCGGGTGCCAGGCAGGGGAATTTCGTCGATGATCAGATTGTTTTGACAGAACAGGGCAGCAAGGATCTTTCTGAGTCTTTGGGAATTGCCGGTTATCTGCGTGACCAGGGGGTAAAGCAGCGCGAGGCCTTGTTTAAGACCACCAGCGGGTTCGAACAGATGTCGCTGGCGATTACCCAAATTGCTAACGATACCGAGGAACAGTTGCGGGCGGCTGCCAATAGTGCCGAGGCCATTATCGAGATAATTGCCAGCGGCAAGGTGCTCCACGACCAGCTGGAGGACCAGCATGGGGTTATTGAAAATACCAGTTCGGCCATTGAGGAGCTTTTTCAGACCATTCAGTCCATTACTACCAATGCAGAAAAGAGTCAGGAGCGTATGCAGGAGCTGCGCGGGGTGGCGGCTATGGGTCGCAAGACCATTGGCGAGTTGAACCGGGCAGTGCAGTATGCATCGCAGCAGTCGCAGTCGCTCGAAGAAGCGAACGTCTTGATTGATGATATTGCGGCCCGAACCCATTTGCTGGCCATGAATGCGGCCATCGAGGCGGCCAAGGCTGGTACCTACGGGGCTGGTTTTGGTGTTGTTGCCGGCGAAATCCGTAATCTGGCTGCCGGTGCGGCGGCTGGAGCGGCCAGGTCGCAGGAGCAGCTGCGCAATCTGGATCAGACGATTGCCCGGATGGTTGACGAATTCCAGTCCATGGACAGTCTGTTTTCCAATCTGGAAACACAAATTGATACGGTTAACGAGGTTAATCTGGGTACGATGACAGCCCTGCAGGAGCAGCGCGCCGGTAGTAACCATATTCTGGAAGCGGCCCAGACCCTTAAACAAACGGTTGAGACCCTGACTGAGCAGGAGGCGGTTATCAACGATGCTGCCGAGCGCACCGGCGAGGTGATTACCGATTTGCATGCCCTTAGCGATACCAACAACGCCAAGGTGCAGCAGTTAAAGAATGATGCCGGTGGGGTGCAGGAGATTGTCGAGGTGTCAGCCGGGTGGGCCTTGAGTATCGAACAGGGTCTGTCGGTTATGCATGCGGCCATGTCGCGTATGGATATCTTGCCACCAGAAGAAATGGATACCCGCTTTTTCCGCTGGACCGATGATCTGGCGACCGATGTTAATCTTTTTGATCAACAGCATCAGGAGCTAATTCGCATTCTGAATGATATGCATGTCGCCGTTATTGAGGGGAAGGGGCGCGACGTCGTTGGCAGTGTGCTTGATCGCTTGTTGTCCTACAC
>CAZDYA010000199.1:0-3422 GCA_964509515.1 uncultured Spirochaeta sp. | reverse complement strand
CACAGCAGCACTGCCAACCGCTGCGCGGTCACTTGCTGCCTGATCCGGGCCGATCAGCCCTTGGGAACAACCTACCATGGTCAACAGCACTGAAACTGCTGCCACTGCCATTGCGGCTCGTAGTATTTTGCTCATCATTACTTCCTCCTGTCGTAATAGGTTCTCGTTTCAAGATTATAGTAACACGACATACAACAGAGCGCAAATTTTATTTTTATTTTTTTTCATGTTCTGCAAAGCACATATGGTATACTCTGATAAACATGCAAAAGCACCGCCTGCAAGGATTAAGCCTGATCATTATCTTTTTGATTCTCTTTATTGCGGTTTCTGTATCGCTGATATTGCACCAACCCGAACTGGAGTTGGCAGAAAAACATCCGGAAGCCATACACGGAATCCTTGATGCCAGCGAATGGGACCCTGATACCATGGGGATGATTGATTTATCCGGTGAATGGGAATTCTACTGGCGCGATTTCATTTCGCCAATACCTGAATCCGACCAGCAAGCGGCAAAGTCCAACCCCATCATCCTGAAACAACCAGGGCTCTGGAACCAGGCTGACATCCCAGGTAGTTATTTTCCACCGGACGGCTTTGCTTCACTACGCCTGGTAATCAAGATCGGAGAAAAATGGCCGCAAAAGGTGGCTTTTTATATTCTGGAACCAGCCAATAGCTACAGAATGTACATTAACGGTCAACTTGCCGCCTCTTCCGGCCAGCCAGGCATGGATCAGGCCAGCACATTGCATTCCCTAAGGCCACGAACAGCCGAATTTATTCGCGGTGAGCAAGAAGAGCTGGAGATTGTTCTGCACATTGCCAATTATATTGACAGGGAAGGAGGCCGGAAGCGCCCCATCTACCTGGGAACAACAAATACTATCAAAAAGATGCGCAACCGGCGCATTGTATCAGAAGGATTAATCGGTGGGGCCCTACTAATAATCGGTCTATATAACCTGGTTCTGTTTCTGGTCCGCAGAAACGAGCGCCTTCCGCTTGCCTTTTCTGTAGTCTGTTTTGTTTTTGGGATTTATGCCCTGTTTTCCGGCGAAAGACTGATCCTGCTGTTTTTTGACATCCCGTTCGAGCTATTCGGTAAGCTATGGTTTTTTCAATACTATATAATGGTACCGGCGGTAGCCTGGTTTATCCACTGCCTGTTTCCGGAAGATGGCCGACTGCCGGTTTACAAAGGCTTGGCAATTTTTTCCGCCATCCTGGCAGGATTAACCTTTGCCCTGCCCTTTTCACGCGGGGTGGACATCTTCTCGGTCAACCACATAGCTACTGCTGCCACCGCTGTATACTTGATCGTAAAAATTATCCTGGCATTAAGGCGAAAAAGAGAACATGCCCTGTCATTCGCACTGGCTGCCGCCATTTTTATTCTGGCAACAGTCAATGACATTTTGTATTCAGAAAACCTGATCAGCACCCTGAGAATCAGCTCATACGGCCTGTTGGGCTTTGCCCTGGCAGTTTCCGTGATGGTTTCACGCCGCTTTGCATCTGCCTATATGCAGGAAGAACAATCGGCAACCAGCCTGAGGCGTTATTCCCGCTCACTGGAGGAACTGGTTGGCGAACGAACAGCCGAACTGGAGACCCAAACAAACAAGCTTGAAGACGGTATCCGTTATGCCAAGCTGATACAGGATTCTGTTTTACCAAGCATGGATTCCCTAAAAATAATCCTGCCAGAATGCGAATTGTTTTTTCGGCCCCGACACATTGTAGGGGGCGATTTCTATTGGGCCCAGGCAATAGAGCCCGGCCGCGGCTGGCTTGCACTGGGCGACTGCCCAGGCACCGGTGTTACAGGGGCCTTACGGGTTATGCGCACAATATCCCTGTTAAACAACGCCATCACCCATGAAAACCCTGCCATGAAGGGCATTAACGACCCGGCCAGCATAATGTCCTGGCTACATGGCCGCAGGCTGGAGGAATCAAGCCATAATAGCAGCATGGATCTTTTACTGATTTACTGGGACAATGGGGATGTCAAGTATGCCAGCTCGCGTCTTGGCTTTTTTGTTCGCACCAAGGCAGGCCAGGACGGAATACCTCCCGTTCATTTCTTCCCTGGCGACAAAAAATCCTTGGGATCACCCAGAACCCCAGGCAATCATGCCTTCCGCCAAGGAAATATTTCACTTGAAGCCGGCGACTATATGTACCTGCTTACAGATGGTCTACTGCAACAAAACGGCGAGGACAAACCTTTTCCCTTTGGAAAGCGACGAATGGCTGATCTGATTCAATCAATTGAAGGCGAAGGCCCAAAAGACCATCTATTTGCTATTAGCAACGGTCTGAATGAATACCAGCAAAACATGACGCAGCATGATGACAACCTGCTGATAATAATACGCAATATTTAGCCTAGTTCTTGGGCAACAATACCCAGAACTCGGCACCCTTGCCCAAACTACTGTCTATACCCACCTGACCACCATGAGCCTCTACGATTCTTTTGGTAATTGCCAGACCAAGCCCTGTGGATTGCTCGCCGCCGGTTGGCCGGGCTGCGGCGCGACTATATGGCACGAAAAGGCGCTTCTGGTCATCGGAACTTATGCCGGGGCCGGAATCCCTTACCCCGATGCGAACCTCCTGCTTATTGTCGGCAAGCATCACATTCACTGTCCCCCCAGAGGGCGTAAACTTGATGGCATTGGATATCAGGTTATCCAGTACCTGGCAGATTCGCACCCGATCGACCAGCACATCATCATCAAATTCGGACGAAAAAACCAGCTCGATTTGTTTGCGCGAAGCCATGGTATCAAAAAGCGACACCCTGTCCTGTAAAATGGCAGCAATATTGTGCCGTTCGCGCTTGATTTCCAGACGTCCAGCCTGAATGGTATTGATGTCCAGCAAATCGTTCACAATAGACAGCATTTCATCTGATGACTGATTAATATGCTTAAGGAACTGCAAGGACTGCGGATCAATCTTGTCCTCGAGCGTCTCCAATAGCAGGCCGGAAAACCCGCTGATACTGTTGATCGGATTGCGCAGATCATGCGCCGCCATGCCAAGGAAGCGGTTCTTGGTTTCATCGAGCTTGTGCAGCTCGGCAATGTATTCAAGCATCTCTATGCTGTTCAAAACCCGGCAATATAGCTCTTCCTTGCTGAAAGGTTTTGCCAGAAAATCATTGGCCCCCAATTTGATAAAACGAGCGGATAAATAGGGAGCATTGGCGCCCGAAACACCAATAAACGGCAGCTGAGCCCGGCTGTGCGTCTGCCGAATCTTTTCCAGCAGGGTAAAACCATCCATGCCTGGCATATTATAGTCCGAGATGACAAGCTGAATGTCCTGATGTTCCTTTAGCAACTCGAGCGCAGTCTGACCATCGCCGGCATCAACGGTCTGAAACCTGTAAGCCCGCAGATAAC
>CAZDYA010000198.1:0-3458 GCA_964509515.1 uncultured Spirochaeta sp. | reverse complement strand
GTTGAGTGATTTTTGAACTTTCTATCTCCCATTTATCCATGCCCAATCGGGAAAGGATGGCCTGCTGCTGTTCCTCGGCCTCGGCCTTTACCTGATCCAGGGTCGCATAGATAGTATCAAGGTCCTGAAGCAGGCTACGCAGCCCGTTCAGGTCCTGTTGGGTCGTATCAAAGAGGTTTTGAAAACTGTCAGTAAAGAGTGTGAAGCCGCTCATTTGCTGGCTAAGGTTCAGCTGTTGTTGTTGCAGATTGCCAAAACTGGTCCGGATACTGGTGAACAGGGACTCTACCATGGATTTTTGTTCATCGATAATGCGACGGTATTCGCTGATTGCCGAATCGGTGGTGGAGATAAAATCCTTGACCGAATCGAGCGCTTGCTGAACATCTTCGGTTATCCTGTCTGTCAGGGCCGTCATCTCATCGATGGTGCTGTCCATCTCACTCAGCACCTCGACCTTGGCAACTTCAATACGGCTGGCCATGTCGATGTTCTGAAAGCGGGTGATCAAAGTTTGAAAGGCCGCGAAATTATGCTCGATATGAAAAACGCTTTGCACCAAATCACGTGAATCGTGGGAAAGGGCCTCCTTGCGGTTCATTGCCATTCTTAATTTTTGGAACAGTGATTCCAGGGTTTTGTCGGTCCTGCGGTGCCAATCTTCCAGCAGTGATTGGCTGTTGCCATCAATTGCCAGTGATTGTTGTTTTTGCAGGCGGGCGTTTTCGACATTTAGCATGATCTGATGAGCACGTTCCGTTTCCCGGCCAAAGACCTCAAGACTGTTAGAGATTCGCTCACTGACTTCCATCAAGACCGATTTTGCCAATTCAGGCATGGCGATCAAAAAGCTTAGTTCGTCAAGCAGGGTTTCCCGGTCATCGGTCTCTCTTTCGCTGTCCATCTCCTGCAGAGTCATGATTACATGATCAATAGACTGTTTGATAATATCCTGCTGCTGAATTTCCTGCATGATGTTTAGCAGGGGTTCCTTTATGCTGGTCGAAGTGCTGCGGATGTCGGCAAATATGCCGTGTATGTTGTGGATGCCTTCAATAAACTCATTGATGCAGGTTTCGAGTTGGGGTTCAAAAGATTCAAAGAGGCTCTTCTCTCTTTTTTGGGCATCGTTGATATCAGTGCGAAATGTCTGGAAGAGTTTCATAACCTGTTCACCGTTGCGGGTGGTGTGCTCGGTCAGGTTTATGGTGCGGGAGGAAACCCTTTGTAGTTCTTCGGTAATAAATGAAAAAGCGCGCCCTGCCGAACCGGCTTTAAGGGCAACTGTTAGAGCGTTCAATGAGATTAGCGCCATTTGCTCTGAATCGCTTCGGATATGATGTATCAAGGTTTCAAGGGTGCTGATATATTGCATGCCCTGTTCCATGGCTGACAGCAGCTTGTTGTCATGGCTCATCATTCGATGAAAGCGTTGAGATGATTCGTGGATTGTTCGCGTTGTATCATGAACAGCATGAGTCAGCTCGTTGTTTGCAGAATTGTTTTCACCGGCCTGCAAACTGTCGATCAGGCTGGAAGAGAGGTTCAGGCTGCGCTCCATCTCTTTTATCAAGACCGGGTACTGACGGGCCAGCGATAGATACACACTTTCGGTATGTGTCGCCAGCTCGTTCAGGGTCTGAATCAGGGTGTCACGCAGCGAGACGCTGTAAAGTTCCATGTATTTTAGACTTCTTCCTCTTCTTCTTGTATGCGAATAAGAAGCTCATCAACCCGTGACTGATAGTTTTCAGCATCGGCTTCGAGGGTTTTTTGCAGCAGTTCCACTGCCTCCTCGTTACGGTTGTCGGCATAGGCGTTTACACCAAGGGCATAAAGGGCAACGGCAGGTTCCGCGCCAAGATCAAGGGCGGTCGAGAAATAGAATTCTGCCAGGCTGTAATTGCCGCGGTTGTAGTTAATAAGTCCCAGGTAGTAATAAGGGATGTAATTGGCATCCTGCAGATTGAGTGCCCGTACAAAAAGCTGCTCGGCGTGTTCATGCTTGTTTTGTGCATAATGCTCAACCCCGTCTTGCACAAGGTCGCGGAAAGTACGGCGAGTTTTCAGGTAAAATTTGAAGTCCTCGGTCAGGGTGCCTGGTTCAACCCAGCGGAAGACACCATCAGCAATGGCAGTGCTATTCTGCTGCAGGTTCTGCGCCGGATCCATTGAACTCATGGCATCCCAAAGCAGGCGGTTATATTCGCGCACCGGTGAGTGCAGCAGGAATGAAACCATGGCCCAGGAAAGTGGGTAAAAGGTTTCGATCTCGCTGGCAGCCTGCTCGATGTTCATGGTAAGAAGATTTTCGGTATCAAGGTCTTCCATGCCAGTGTTTTCCAGTTGTTCCTTGAGGGTGCTTAGCCAAGCCAGGTTTTCGCGGTAGGTAACCGATTCGAATTCCGGATCGTACCAGGTTTGTTCAAAATATACTGCAAAGCCTTCCCTCATCCATAATGGAGGGTGGGGAATGAAGCTGCGCAGGAACTGGATAAAGCCCTGGTGACTCAGTGAGACCTGGTTTTCCATATCCTCACGGTAGTAACCAATCAGTTCGCTGCGCAACGGATCGGTGTAATGCAGATACACGTAGTCATCTTCCGGCACGTCGATCAGCTTCTCCGCATATGCGGCATAGTCCTCGCGAGTCGCAAAGATGCGGGCCCTTAAAGGAGTATTGAGGGCTTGAGGGTCAAAATGAAAGTAGTTGTTGAAAAACAGAAACAGCGCGTCCAGATTACTGGCCGCCAGTTCGGCATGCTCCTGGCTGACATAAGATACTACCTGGTAGTAGCGTCCGGCTGCTTTGTACTGTTGGCTTGCATTGGTTGTTTGCGCCTGGGCATTCTGGGCCACCAGTAAACCAGTGCTGACAGTTAATAACAGTACCGCGATAATTATCTTTTTCATTAGATTACTCCTTCACCAACATATAATGTATGTTGCCTTGTCCGGCTTGTCAAACCGAGGCTTTGTTCTTTGTTACCATTACAGTATCGACCTTAATATGTAATTCTTCGATGATGATACCGGTAAATTGTTCGATTTTTTCAACAATATAGCGGTGCAATTGGTGTATTGTGCCCGCCAGTTGGGTTCCAAATGGTACTTGCAGGCTTACATTTAGCCGGTAGCCGGATTTTTCCAGGCGGATTGATACTTTTTGAACGCTGAGTTCCGGCGCGAATTCCGCCACGCAATGGAATATCATTTGTCCAAGGGCGGCTTCGGAGATACTGACGGTGCCCTTGGTCGAGAAGGCTGGGCGGACAACGGTTTTTTCAAACATTTTGTTCTTTCTTCTGAGCGGTCGGCCGCCACCGGAGAATAAAAGCTTGAATGAGTCTGCCATGATTTTGGGGTAGTTCTGCTTTACCTCGATGGATGGAACCGGTATAACGTGGCGGCCGTGGTTCTTGCGGTGATGTATGGCGGTCTGTATTTCATCTTCGGTG
>CAZDYA010000197.1:0-3475 GCA_964509515.1 uncultured Spirochaeta sp. | reverse complement strand
GCATACGCTGGTGGGTGCGGGCGCCGCCGAGGGGGCAATGGATGCCTCTAATCTGCTTAAGCCGGCCCTGGCGCGCGGCGAGCTGCGCTGCATCGGTGCTACGACCCTGGATGAATACCGCAAGCATATCGAAAAGGATGCCGCGTTCGAAAGGCGTTTTCAGACGATCATGACGGCCCAGCCCAGTGTAGAGGCAACGATTTCCATCTTGCGAGGCTTGCAGGAGCGCTACGAGGTTCATCATGGGGTGCGGATTCGCGATGAGGCCTTGGTGGCAGCCGCTGTCTTGTCAGACCGCTATATCACCAGTCGTTTTATGCCCGACAAGGCCATTGACCTGGTAGATGAGGCAGCGAGTCGGCTAAAAATGGAGATTGAAAGTCAGCCGACGGCCTTGGATCAACTGGAAAGGCGCATTTTACAATTGAATATCGAAAAACAGGCCCTGTCCAAAGAGAAAGACAAGGCCAGTAAGGATAGGCTTGAGAAACTCAATGTTGAGCTGGCGGAATTAAGTGCTGACCGTGACGCCATGCATGCTAAATGGCAGAATGAAAAGGGCAAGATTGATCGGCTTCGGCAGTTAAAACAGCAGATGGAGAATCTTGGTGCCGAAGAGACGCAGGCTGAGCGTAGCGGTAATTACGCACGTGCGGCCGAGATAAAACATGGTTTGATGCCTCAGTTGCGCAGCGAAATGGAAACCTTGAGTGCCGAGATTGATGCTCAGCATGGTGATGGTAATTCAATGCTGCGGGAAGAGGTCAGCGAAGAGGATATTGCCGCTGTAGTTTCGATCTGGACGGGAATCCCGGTTCAAAAGATGATGGGCAGTGAAATGCATAAGCTTTTGCAGCTTGAGGATGTCCTGGCCCGTCGGGTGATAGGCCAAGAGCATGCCATTCGGTCTGTCGCCGATGCAATCAGGCGCAATAAAAGCGGTATTTCTGATCCCAACCGGCCTTCGGGGGTTTTTCTCTTCATTGGGCCTACCGGGGTAGGCAAGACCGAATTGACCAAAACATTGGCTGACTTTCTGTTCAATGATGAGAGAGCGCTAACGCGGATTGATATGAGTGAGTATATGGAGAAGCACGCCGTTAGCCGTTTGATTGGTGCGCCTCCCGGATATGTTGGCTATGATCAGGGCGGTCAGTTGACCGAGGCAGTCCGGCGCCGGCCATACTCGGTTATCCTTTTCGATGAAATCGAAAAGGCTCACCATGACGTTTTTAATGTCATGCTTCAGCTTATGGATGAAGGCCGGTTAACCGATGGTCAGGGGCGACTGGTTGATTTCCGCAATACGATTATTATCATGACCAGTAATATCGGCAGCGATCTTATCCTGCAGTCTCAGGACATCGACGAAATCCGTCCGCAGATAACTCAATTGCTGCACGCCGCTTTTAAACCGGAGTTTCTTAACCGTATAGATGAAATCATTACCTTTCACCGACTTGATCTCAAGCAGATTACTCGTATCGTTGATCTGGAGATTGAGCGGCTGCGGCGGCGCCTGGCTGATCGCGGGATAGGCATAAAAATTGATGACAAGGCAAGGGAGTTTTTGGCCGAAGCCGGCTGGGACCCTGCTTTTGGGGCAAGGCCGTTAAAGCGTAGCATTACCAATCTGGTGCAGAACCCTGTGGCCAGGATGGTATTATCCGGCGAGCTGTCGGAAGGTGCTGAACTTGCCATTTCGGCTGGTAAAGCTGAGCTTGAATTTAAGGTGGGCTGAAATCTTGCAAATTATCAATCAAGTTGTTAGCATGATGGTGTGGTGTATTCCTTGAAAAACAAAATCAAGCCTTTCTCGAGCATGCGGAAATTGTTTCCTTGTGTTCTTGTATTATTGGTCCTGGTTGGCTGTACTACCTTGCCCGAGGTTCAGGATGAATCCAGCGCATTGCTTGTTATTGCACGTGAAAGGGTAGAAGAACGTTTGCCCACCGATAGTCGGCGGATGTTTGTTTATGTCGAGGGAATGGAACCGATCCGGATCAGTTTCGACCGCGATGGCCTTTTTTTGGTTTCTTTGCCGGCGGGTGAATATCGGGTCGGCGAAGGCCAGCCGTATAATCTTCTGGCTGGTTCGGTAACTCTGCATCCGCAGACAATTGCCTATACAGGCAGGGGATACCGCGATGGATCAGAGACCGGACGCAGCATACAGCAGAAGGCAATGCAATCACTCACCTCGATTGTCGGCTTTGAGCAGTGGCTTGGGCGGGCATACATCGGGTTCGGCCCATATCAACCCCGCTCATATCTTGCCGGCGCTTATTATCAACTGGGGATCGATGCCCTTGACGCATCTGACAGTCAGGTCATAGATGCTGGTTTGTATATTGATGGTGAATATTGGGGTGCGACTCCCCGAGAAATTCAGATCGTCGAAGGGCGGTATATGGTAGAGGTTCAAGCTGAGGGCTATGAATCGTGGCGTCAAATGGTCGAAGTTAGTGGTGATGTTGATCTTGTTGTAAAGCTTGGTGCCCTGGCTGATGGCAAGTCGGATGGTGAAGGGCAGAACCTCTTTTCGGTTGTGGTAACACCTTTCGTTCCTGACAGGCCGGAGGCCCAGGATTTGTACGGCAGTGTGATTGCTGAAACCATTGGGCTGAACTTTGCTGATGATTCCAGAATGCAGCTTGTTTCAATGGAAGAACAGGTGGCAGGTAAACTTGATGCTCAGTTCCTGGCGGCTGAAAAGGCCGGGGCCGATTTGCTGGTGGCCGGAACATACGATCTTCAGGATAATTCCTTGTTGGTCGATGCAAGCCTTTACGATGTCAGGACTAGGCGGGTTAAATATGCCAACATTTATATTACCGAAGCCGGGTTGGCCGTTTTTTCTTCGATCGATGATTTATCAGCTGAGTTCGTCGCCGAGTCCGGCCGTGTGTTGCCCGAACCAGGTCAGGCAATTGTTGAGCAGCAGATAGTGATGTCACCGGAAATTTTAAGCTATGAGCGCAGCATGTATCGCAAGGAGATGGTGCGAAACCGGCTTGATAATTTTGATTTACTGGTAATCGGCTTGAGCGCAGGGCGCTATTCAGATGATTTGATCTATACTGATGAAGATCAGGAAATTCAATCAGAGATCTATTTGGGGGAGGGTGGATATTCTCCAAGTATTATTGAAATTTTACAGCTTGCAGTTTTTTCTAATTATGTCAGGGCAATCAACCAATGGGTCAGCTTTGTTTCTGGTTTGGAGGTCAATCAGCATGTTGTCAGGATAAGCGCTCATTCCGGGAGCATCGGGAGTGAGCTTTTTAGCGATACTCTGGTTAATTCGTATTTGATTTCGGCTTACGCCGGCCCGGAATTCTGTGTTCGAACAGAAAAAGCGGATTTTTTTCTTAGGCCGGTTTTTAAAATGGCGTATAATCCAGGTTTTTCCTGGGAGCATGAAGGTCAAGAACAATTCCTGTCTGCTCTTTTATATACCGGGTCTGCTTTAAGC
>CAZDYA010000196.1:0-3487 GCA_964509515.1 uncultured Spirochaeta sp. | reverse complement strand
ATTATCCTTAACACCGTACGGCATTCCGGACAAGGATGCCGGGGCCGCGCTGGCGGCACCGGCGACGGCGGCCGATGAGCCGGCGCTAGCGGCAGAGGCACTGGCCGCGCTGGCACTGGCCGCGCTGGCGCCCCCGGCGGAGGCTCCACCAGCCTGCCCAGTTCCCGCGGCGGCAGAGGCACCACCAGCCTGCCCGGCTCCCGCGGCCGTTGGGGATGCTGCGCCCCAGACATCGCTGGAGGCCACTGGGTCAAAAGACAAAAAAGCGCCGACCGCTTCATTCTGCTGTTTAATGCTGGCCAGGTAGCTGTCGCGTGCCTTGCCAGGCTTCAATATATCAGAATCAATTTTCATACCAAATCCTTACAGTACATTGGGCACCGCAATATAGCGGTCTTCCAGGTCGCCGGCGTTTTCCAGCAAACCATCAGTGTCGTCACACATTACAACCTCGTCATTCCGCGTCCGGTTGCCGCCCACATGCACATGCGTCATTGGCTCCAAACCTGCGACATCAACATCGGCCATAGTAGAAAAATAATCTATCATCCGTGTAACAGCATCTCTTAGCTTTTCCCGGTCAGCATCAGTTAATTCAACCTGAGCAAGCTCGGCTGTCTGTAATAGTTCTTTATCTTCGATCATGATAAAACTATTGCACCCGCAAAACCGGTTGTCAATACAGACATAAAATGTGAAGTTTTGCTACAAATATGTGAGTATTTTCTTTTATGTAGGAATATTTTCATTTAGATACCTTTTTGCTGACATTTTCGTGGGTATTTGACTTGAGGCCCAGTTTGGTGTATTTTTATCTCTTAGTCCATCCATATTAACGAGGAGATCTCGTGATTAAGAACGATTTTCCGACTGTCCACTATTTCGATCAGGATTTTGTCGATGTATACGATCAAACCTGGGCCTGGATACAGGACCACTGGCACAAGGGAACCGATATCAACGGCTTTGAACCCCGTTTTTTCCATTCCCCTGGCTCAGACACATTAAATCAGTTTGAAGCAATCTTTTCTACCTTTTTTCTGGTTTATAGCAATCGAACTTATCCGGCGGCAGCACAACTGGATTCTTTTTACAGCAAGCAGGAAGAATCAGGTGCCATTCGCAGCGACTATTCGCTGGAAACCGGTGAGCCTGTTTTCACCAAAGGTAATCCGAAAGGCGTAAATCCTCCATTATTTGCCTGGGCAGAATACAATCTGTTCCATAAAGTCGGCAACAAGAAGCGCGTGCGCGAAATCATGCCTATTTTAGAGAAGTATTATGCCTGGCTGGAAGCTACCTTTCAAAAAGAGAACGGCCTTTACAAGGTTCCCGTCGAAGCAACCAAGATGATCAATAGCCCTCGAAAGGGTGCTGAGTATTTTGTTGACTTTAACTCTCAGCAGGCCTTGAACGCCTATTATATGTCTGAGTTGGGCGAAATTCTGAACGACAAGGAAATAGCCTTTCGCTATAAACGCTTGTACTTTTCACTCAAGACCCGCATCAACAATCTAATGTGGAACGAAAGCGCCGGGGTTTACTACGACATTGATGGTGAGCATAACCAGATCATGGTCAAGACCATTGCCACGTTCTGGCCAATGCTTTGCGCCATCCCCAACGAGGCCAGGGTCGAAAAACTGATTGCTCATTTGAATAACCCTGAAACCTTTGGAACCGAGAACCCATTTCCAACCCTTGCTGCTGATGAACCGGATTTTGATCCGGAAGGCGGAGGATTCTGCGGCTCGGTTTTACCGCCCTTCACATTTATGGTCATCAAGGCGCTTGAACAGCAGAAAGCATACGAGCTTGCCCGCGAGTTTACCCTTAAGCACCTGTATTATCTGCTTGACACCCTACATCCCGAGAATAATGAGGAGGGCTCTGTTTGGGAGGCCTACCAGCCTCACAAGGATGGCCCTGCCAAGTGGAAGCGTCACCCGGAATTTCCCAGGCCCATGTTACTTGCCTATACTGGTCTTACAACCATCACACTGATGATCGAACACGTCATTGGTTTGACAATCAGCCTTCCCAGAAAAGAAGTAACCTGGACAATTCCGACCAAGGAAATTATGGGGATCGAAAACCTTAGCCTTAAACGCAACAACATAACCATACTTGCGCAGAAAAGCAGCCGCGGTTGGGAGATCAGGCTTGAAAGCGAGAAACTCTATTACTTTACCGTTGATGTTCTTGGCGAAAAAATAAAGACCTTACCCATTCCATCGGGCAAGTGTTCGATGCTGCTGGATAAGCTATAGAAACCTGCTATTCCTTAAAACCCGACATAACATGCCGGATGATGTCACTGGCGATACTCAAACCCCGTGGCACTTCCGGCAGATCGGCAAGGCTGAACCAACGAATGCTTTCAATTTCCGTCGGATCAGGCTTTAACACCCCGCCAGCCATTTGTGCGCGGTATCCCAACATCAAGGAATGCGGAAAGGGCCATGGTTGGCTGCCCAGGTACTGCAGATTACATATTTCCAGACCGGTTTCTTCGCGCACCTCACGAATTACCGCCTGCTCGACTGTCTCCCCAGGTTCAACAAAACCCGCAATCAAACTATAAAAGGAACGCCCGGGGGCCTTGGCTAACAGAATACGATCATTATCCTCGACCGCAACAATAACCGCAGGACTGATTACTGGATATATCCTGTTTCCCTCTGGGCCGATCTTGGCCAGTTCGTCCACACACCACTGCATGGGCAATCCGCTAATCCCGCTAAACAAGGATTCATGATGCCACTGAAGCACATGAAAAGCACGCCCCAACATCAAAAATTGAGGGTCCAAGGCTCCAAAGTTCAAGGAGCGCAGAGCCACAAAACCTGTCAAGGACTCATAGCTGTGCCAGCTTAAATCAAGCAGATACGATTGATCACCAATGCTCCCAAGCCTGAGCCAGCCATCTTTTGATTCATCAAGCCCGGTCTGTTCCAACATGGGCAGCATTTGATGAACCGCTGGAACCCTGCCTTCTGAATCCAGAAAAACCTCACCAGCAGCAGTAAACATAAGCAGCTGCTCATTTGAGGCCTGATCCAAGCCTGCCAGCCAAACCGGGGCCTCTGCCGGTGTCAAACCTGGAGTAAAATCATACATCGCCCAGGATATCATCAATACGCTGCATAACTTCCTGATCCAGCAGGTCTTCCGCTTCAAGCGCTTTCATGTTGCTTTCAACCTGGCTAGTGCGGCTGGCACCGGTAATAACCGTACTTACATTCGGGTTTTTCAGTGCCCATGCCAAAGCCAACCCGGACAGGCTAATTCCCAAATCCTTGGCCACCGCGCCCAATTGGCGTATTTTGGAAATCTTGCCTTGCGCATCATCACCTAAAAGGTTATCACGCAACCAGGCATATTGCGGCAAGCCCAGCCGTGCTCCCTCCGGAATCCCATCATTGTATTTTCCTGTCAGCAAGCCCGAGGCCAATGGCGACCAGATGGTTGTTCCCAGGCCGAATTC
>CAZDYA010000195.1:0-3496 GCA_964509515.1 uncultured Spirochaeta sp. | reverse complement strand
ATGCTGGGCAAACCAGTCGGCTGCCTGGGTAGTCAAAACAAAAACACTATCCAGCCCCCTTTGCATTGCCCTATCTATCAAGTAGTTCAGAACACGGTCGCCAGCCTTGTTGCCGCCCTTTTCGCAATCCGCTGCCAATCCGGCAACCTCGGCGCTGCCCTCACCCCATTCATGCAAGGCACCGCAACCAACAATGTGATCATCGGCGGCACATACCACCCAGTCGTCCTGTTTTTGCAGCAAATCCTCCACAGAGCGCTGCACCAGCACCCCTTTATCCATAGCCGCCTGCATTATCCTGATCATGGCTGGGGCGTCAGAGGCTTCCATGGGTCTTAAACTTTCAAAAGGCGAAAAGTGAACCATTGTCCCTACCCCCTGATTGGTAAAGACCTCTTCCAGTATTACCCCGTTGCGCCGCCCATCAACGATATGCGCGCGGTCAACACCGCCGCGGCAAGCCTGTACCGAGCAGCCCAAAACCGATTTGACATATTGATCGCAGTCGGGATTATCTGCAATCAAGGCCTCTGCTTGTTCAGGGTGCAAACGTGAGATTCGGCCTTCGCCGTCAACGTGGGTATCAGCTGTCACCTTATACTCGCCGGCTTTAAGTTCGCCCATGCTGGTCAGATAAAACAGCTTGGCAGCCTTTAAATCAATGCTCAACTGCGCGGCCAGCTCTACACTGCTAATGTTATAGGGGCGCCCTATCAGGCTCCAGCCAATGCAGGGAAAAATCGGTACCAGCCCATCATCAAGCACCGAACTAATCAGATCTATGCTGATGGCATCCACCTTGCCTGATTCTTCGTAATCAACTCCGTCAATCACACCCAGGCCACGGCTTCGCACCCAGTTACCTATGATGCCGGTTACCCGGTGACGGCTTAACAAGGTCATGACCCTGTTGGCCGCATCAAAGGCCGCCATCTTGATAAAAGGAATGGCCTCGGCGCTGCTGACCCGCACACCATTGACCTTTGGACAATCAATTCCATATCTTTGCAGAATTTCATCAATATGTGATCGGGCACCGGGCACCAGCACCACCCTGATCCCGATTTGATGCAGCAAAACCAAATCCTGCAGCACCATGGGGAATGATGGATGCGCGATGACATCATAATCAATCTGTATTACAAATACCGATCCCTGAAAGCGGTCCGCGTAAGAAAAAATATCCCTGATAATATGAACTGCCATACCGACAGTATGGACAAAATACTTGCCAAAGACAATCCATGAAAGCACTTGTACAATATCTTTCATTTGGATATTTTTATGTATGGAGTAAACGATGGCAAATGAAACCAGCAGCCTCCGGCTGCATTTGACCGGCAACGTTCAGGGAGTAGGGTTACGGTTCTTCCTGCAAGGAAATGCCCGGGCCCTGGGTCTCGATGGCTGGGTTAAAAATATGGCGGATGGTTCGGTCGAATGCGTCATTCATGGTGACACTGAATCGGTCGAAATGTTTGTTGAAAAGGCCAAATATGGTCCGCCTACCGCCCAAATTACTGAAGTCACCACCAGCCCCTGCAAAGAAACCGATATCCCCAGCGGTTTTTCTGTTCGCTAGCCAACTTATTGCTCGACCAGCACCGAATTGATGCCCAGCGATTGCATCAGGGGCATCAACAGGCGTTTGGCGTTATCTGCTAATGCCTGCACCGTCGCTTCATCAGCCAAATCTCCCAGCAATGCTGCTTCAAGCTCATCAGAAGAATCCGCCGTCAAGGCAGCCACCCTGGCCTTGATTTTGATCTGGCTGCCGGAAGCCATTTTTGTCTGCAATAAGACCGGGAGCACTCCGGTATCATCACCAAGCACACCAACACTATAGCTTCCTGATCCAAGCACCAATGGAAACACCTTTTCCAACTGCCCCCTAACCCTAATGGTTTTGTCCACATAAGCTTCGGGACTTTCTTTTATTTTCCCCAGTTTTTGACTGCATGAACCAAGTGTAAGCAGCATAGATAAAACAAGTATTAAACCGGCAGCTTTTTTTATCATAAATTTCTACCTTGTATTGGCAGATGGAATTTGCCGATCACCGGGTCACGCTTTACCTGCAGCATGGATTGGGCACCGCGCAACAAGTCGCTGGTGGTTTGAATATCAATACAGGCATCGGTAATTGACTGGCCATATTCCATTTCGTCTGGGGCCTGCAACTCCTGTCGACCGGCCACAATATTACTCTCAAGCATAAAACCTTTGATGGTAGTGTTGCCTACTACCCGCTGACGCACCACTGACTCCAGCACCATCCCCTGACGGGAATGATCCTTGCGGCTATTGGCATGACTGCAGTCAACGACGATGGCTTCCGGCAAGCCGGCAGATGACAGCATCTTTCTGGCATCTTCAATCTCTTCTTCATGATAGTTGGGGCCTGAGCGCCCACCGCGTAAAATTACATGCGAAGAACTGTTGCCGGTTGTCCTGACCACGCAGGTTTGACCGGCTTCGTCAATCCCGATAAAACTATGCGGGGCGTAACAGCTAGCCATAGCGTTAACCGCTACCTCAACACCACCGTCAGTACCGTTTTTGAAACCAACCGGCATCGAAAGACCGCTGGCCATTTCACGATGGGTCTGACTCTCGGTGGTTCGCGCACCAATAGAGGCCCACGAAAGCAAATCAGCAATATACTGCGGAACGATAGGATCAAGCACCTCGCTGCCAGCCGGCAAACCCATTTCGTTAACCTTCAGCAAAAATGACCTGGCACGACGCAAGCCTTCTTGAATATCATATGAACCATTAAGATGCGGATCAATAACCAGGCCACGCCACCCAAGCTTGGTGCGTGGTTTTTCAAAGTATACTCGCATAACAACACATATTTCGTCGGATACGGACTTGGCAATTTCGACAAGTTTAGCCGCATAGTCCAGCCCGGCAGCTGTGTCATGAATTGAGCAAGGCCCAACAATGGCCAGCATCCTTTCATCACGGCCGGAAATAATATTTTCGACTTCCATGCGTCCGCGGGTAACCGTCTCACAAGCGGCTTCAGACATGGGGTACTCGGATAGCAACTCACGCGGAGCTATTAGCCGCTCCATTTCGGCAATGCGAAGGTTCTCTGTTCTGATCATAGCTAGAATCTATCGCTTACGCTTGATTACTGCAAGCGTAATATCATCATCCTGTTCACTCATCCAGCTATCAACGGCCTTCAAAATGACATCAATAAGTTGTTTTGGCGTGCGGGAACGATTCTCGGATATGATTTTATGCAATTTTTCTTCGCCGAACATCTCGCGCTCAATTTCACCATCATGACTGTCCTTGCGCGACACATTCTTGGCCTCGGTAATGCCGTCCGAATACAAGACCAAAAGGTCACCCTTTTTAAGCTGAAACTTGTAGCTATCATCGCCCTGCACGGCCTCATCCAGAATGCCCAGCAAAAAGCCGCTGGACGGAATCGGCGTCACCTCGCCGTCAGCTGCCCGGCAGATTACCGGTTCGGCATGGT
>CAZDYA010000194.1:0-3528 GCA_964509515.1 uncultured Spirochaeta sp. | reverse complement strand
GCTGGGACCGGTTTCAGTGTTCGCGGCTGTGCCAAGGGTTGGTATAGCAAGGGTTTCTTCGAATGAGGATGCCCAGATTCAGGCGGTGGCCTACAATGTTGAGCGCTTGATTGTAGCTGTTTTAGAGGCCATCGGAGGCTATCAGTTAAGCAGGGTTTCCGAGTTTAATCCCTTGTCTGCCAACCCTATGGAGAGTGATGAGCTGTCGGATCTGGATTATGTCTTATTTGGACTGGTGGAAACCAACCCGGATGATAGTATCGTTATCAGGGTTGCTGTCTATTCGCGGGCTGAGTCCAGGGTTACAGAAATATCAACCAAGCGCCTGGACTCTGTTTTTGAGCTGTTTGATGCTTCCGAGTTAGCTGTTGTCGAAGTGTTAGAGGGTTTCACCGGCGAAACTATACGTTTTGCCACATTGCAGCTACGTAATACCGGGGCGCAGGCCAGCTACGATGTTTTGCTTAATGGCCAAGCCCTTGGTCAGGATTTGACCAGCATACAGGTTTTGGCTGGCAGCGGCACATTGCAAATACGTCAACAGGGCCGCCTTGTGCATAGTCAGGAATATAATGTAGAGGCTGACCAGTTAATCAGAATAGATTTTGAATTGCCAGAGCCCTTGCCTGTTGTTTTGGAACCAACACCGCAGGAACAAGAGGCATCGGAAACCGCAGAAGATGAGCCTTTGGGCCCTCTGGAAATTGTCTTAAGCCCGGCCGCCAATATCTATGGTGATATGTGGATGCTAGGCAGTCGACTTGGTTTGCGGTATGCGACCAAAGGCGGACTGGCTTTTGGTATAGCACCGTCGTTTTTTACTAACCTTGGTGATGAAAAACTGGCGCTTAAGGTGATTGGTCTGGAGGCCCGCGCAGGTTATTTATTCGGGATTGGCTCCCGTTTCAGGATTGGTCCGCAGTTGGCAATCGGTGGCATATACCGCATGGTCGCGGTAGAAGATGTCTTTGGCTATGCCGATAACGGATTTGGAGCTGTCGGCGCGGCGGATGCGGCTGCCGAGTTAAACCTTGGGAAGGCGCTATGGCTTGGATTACAGGGTGGGGTGCATGTTTACTACCGTACGCGCTTTGCTATTGGCACACATGTTGGTGCTCAACTGGCATGGAGGTTGTAAGAATGAAAGGGAACAAGATAGTAAAGCTGGGCTTTGGTGCCTTATGTGTAATGTTGATAGTAATTCTGGCTAGTTGTACCGACATGATGGCCGGCCTTTTGCAGGATGCTCGCAGTAGCTTTTTGGAAAACATAATGTATCGGGATATGGTCGAGGTACCCGGTGGTAGCTTCGATCAGCTTCGATATGAGCAGACTGATACCATAGTAGAATCTTATCAACACACACTGTCTGATTATATGATTGGTGCCTACGAAGTGACCTATGAGCTGTGGTATGTTGTTCGTACCTGGGCCGAGGGTAACGGGTATGAATTCGGCAATCTGGGGAGAGAGGGCAGCCAAGGGACAATTGGTGCCGAACCTGATTCTAACATGTATCATCCGGTTACAAATATCTCATGGCGGGATGCGATCGTGTGGTTGAACGCCTACAGTGAGATGCAGGGGCTGGATCCTGTGTATTGCAAGGATTCTGGAATGACAGTGCCGATAAAACAATCAGTTGCATGGTCTGGAGACCTTTTTACTGAAAAAGGGAGTCAGGATAATCCTTATATCAATCTTGATTCTGATGGCTATCGCCTGCCGACCGAGGGTGAGTGGCAATACGCCGCTACTGACCGCGGCGAAAACGGGGCGGATTTTGCGGCTGGTAATTATCAGTTTTGGGTTAGAGATTTATCAGCCAGCGATTATGATTATGCCCTTTTTAATTACATTGAAACTAAAAAGGTTGGCCAGTTAACTTCGCCTAACGAGCTTGAGATATTTGATATGAGCGGCAACGTGCGAGAGTTGTGTGTTGATTATTTTGAACCATACCCGTTTGAAGCCCAGGATGACTATATAGGTCAGGGCGGTATTGGTATGAGGGTAGTGCGCGGTGGCTCGTGGCTTGATCCGGATGTGCAGCGTTATCCGATTCAGAGCGGATTCAGGCAGAGCTTTGAGCAGTATTTAACAGAAGATACGACTGGTTTTAGGGTAGCAAGAAGCATGCCGCGTTAACAGGATCGTTGCAGTTTCTGCCATTTGGTATATACTGGATGTATGAATACAATGGGTAAAAAGCTGTGGGCATTTTGTCTGCTGGGGTTGGGGCTTTTGCTGCCGATGGCGGCGGTTGGGTCCCCGAGGGTTGGGGTCGCCCGGGTGACGGCCGATGATGCGCCGCAGATCAAGGCGGTTGCCAATAATGTGGAACAGCTGTTGTTCTTTTCCATGCAGTCGCTAGGCGGCTACGAGGTGTCGCGGGTGGGGCAGTTTGATGCCTTGGCGGCTGACCCCATGGCCAGCGATGAATTTAAGCGGCTGGATTTTGTGATGTTCGGGCAGGTGCAGCGGCAGCCGGATGACAGCATACTGATGCGGGTTGGTGTTTTTTCGCGCGCCGACCAGATGGTTGTGGAGATGTCCAGCCAGCAGATATATTCGGTCTTTGATTTGTTTGATGCCGCCGAGGCCTCGGTAATCGAGGTGCTCGAGGGCTTTAGCGGCGAGGTTATCCGCTTTGCCACTCTGCGCTTTCGCAACAACGGTGCCGATGACGGCTATACGGTTTTGATAAATGGCGATGTCTATGGTACCGACATCCGCGAGGCCCAGGTGCTGGCCGGCAGCGGCACGGTGCAGATACGCCAGCGCGGCGAGATCGTGCACAGCCAGGACTATCAGCTGGAAGACGGCCAGGGCCTGGCGGTGGAATTTGTGCTGAACGAACCGCCACCCGGGGTCGAAGACGAAGAGCCCCAGGAGGCTGAGCCTGATGAAGAAGAGGCCGCCGAAGGCCAACAAGGGCGCGGCGGGCTGGAGATTGTTTTAAGCCCGGCAGCCAACATCTACGGCGACATGTGGACCATCGGCACCGGCCTGGGCGCCCGCTGGGTGCTGGATAACGGCCTGGCCCTTGGGGTAGCGCCGTCTTACCAAACAGTCTTGTTTAACGACAATCTTAAAATGCACGTGATCGGCCTACAGGCCAGCGCCGGCTACCTGTTCTACCTGGGTGACCGCTTCCGCCTGGGCCCCCAGCTATCGCTGGGCGGGATGTACCGCATGCTGGAATACACCGATGTGCTGGTTTACACCGAAAACGCCTTTGGTGCCATGGGCGAGCTTGATGCCCTGGCCGAGTTTAACCTGGCTGGCCCTGTGTGGCTGGGCCTGCACGGCGGGGCCCACCTGCAGTGGCGCGGCATTCTGATACTGGGCGCGCAGGGCGGGTTGCAGCTGGGATGGAGGTTGTAAAATGAAAAAGCAAATAAAATACACAGTAATCCTGACCGCCTTGGTAATTTTGACCGCCCTGCTAGCCGCCGGCTGCACCAACCTGCTGGCCGAGATTCAACAAGCGGCCGGCAATTCTACCTTTACGCGGATGGTCACGGT
>CAZDYA010000193.1:0-3570 GCA_964509515.1 uncultured Spirochaeta sp. | reverse complement strand
GCTTGGGGGGCCGGCGGTGCTGCTTGGGCTGCTTGGGGCGCTGCGGCCGGCGTCTTTTCTGCCTGCTCCGCGGCCGCTTCTTCCGGCAAACGGCTTTCTATATCCTGCAGCCCGGCCAGATCCTGCAATTGATCAAGCTGTGGCAGGGGGCGGTCAATCAACAAGCCTGCCTGGGCCTGTTGATCAGCACCCTCCAGATCATCTGCCAAATCATCAGCTGGGCGCGGCAAACGCGGACTTGATATAAGTGAATCGGCCATGATTTCATCAGGGTCAGATTGAGCGGCCTCAGGGGGCATCAAAGGCTCATCAGGCAATTTATCGGCTTCACTCGCAATACCCTGTTCAGCAGCAGTAGCCTGCTCGTCGACGGTCGTCGCACAGGCGGACATCAACAGCAGGAGTGCCAAAAAGCTCGAGATAACCAAAGCCAGCCTTTTATGCTTGCTGTTCATTCCCCCTCCCCAAAAACAGCATCTAAGGAATTGATTTGTACAAATCCTGAACCAGTTTCCTGTTATCATTTTTCACCTGTTCCAGACCGATCTCCAATGGATCAAGCCAGAAAGGCTCTATCTCCTGCTGGCTCCATGGGCTGCCCAGTGGCCGAAAAGGCATTAGCTGCAGGCTGGTAAAATCCTTTTCAGGATTAGGAATCAGGAAAAGATGCGGTTGCAATGGCCCCAGGATGGCCTGAGCGCCGACACCTGAATTGCTCATGCGAAGCGTTTCCGTCTGACCTGGGCTTTCAGCCTGGCCCAAGACAGCCACCAGCAGGATTACCAAAACAATAATCAAGGCCAGCGCGAGCACACCGCCAATCAAGGCCTTGATTGGGACCTCAGGTAAGTTCGGCAACCGTCTCCTCCTCATCGGAAGTGTCTTCTACATCCTGTTCAGACCGGGTATCCAGGCGGATAGAAATAACCTTGGACACGCCTGATTCTTCCATGGTAACACCAAGCAGGGCCTGAGCGCCAGCCACAGTTTTTTTATTATGAGTGATAACAATAAACTGGCTGTCGCGCGAAAACTCGGATAAGACCGCTACAAAGCGGCCAACGTTTTCTTCATCCAGGGCAGCATCAATCTCATCAAGCAAACAAAACGGCGAAGGCTTAACCATGTAGGTAGCAAAAAGCAAGGCCACGGCCGTCATGCTGCGCTCACCACCAGATAACAGATTGATGTTTTCCAGCTTTTTGCCGGGGGGCTGTGCCAGTATCTCGATTCCTGATTCCAATACATTTTCCGGATCAGCCAGGCGAATTTCGGCACGCCCTCCCCCGAAAAGACGGCGGAACAAGGTATGAAAATTACGCTTGATCTTTTCGTATGTCTCCAGAAACAGCTGGGTTGATTCCTTGCGGATCTCGGCGGTAATTCGATCAAGGTCGGCCCTGGCCTTGCCCAGGTCATCAAGCTGGGTCGACAAAAAGGTAAAACGCTCCTTGACTTCGGCGAACTCTTCGGGGGCCATCAGGTTTACCTGACCCAAGTCCTTGAGCTCGACCCTTAAGGACTGAAGCTTCTCGCGAACTTCCTGATAAACAGAACTGGTCTCGAAGGTACGGGCCTCGAACTCAGACAGATCACGGGAATGTCGTTCGCGAAAATTTTCATAAAGATTGCGGATATCGGATTTGATCTCGGCCTCTTTCAGGTGAATCTTTTCAACCTTCTCCTGCTGCCGTCCCAAGCTTTGCATTTGTTCCTTGACCTGACGCTCTTTCTTAAGAACGTCCTTGTTGCGCTGAGAAATATCCGAATTAAGCTCGCCAAGCAAACGGCGGGCGTCTTTCTCTTCTTCGGCGAGCTTTTTACTCAAGTCTTCGACCTCGGAAATATGCTTTTCAAGACCGTCAATACGCTCCTGCTCAAGACGCATACCGGCTTCGACCTCGGCTACCCGTTGCTGTTGCTGCTCTATATTTTTTTTGTCGCGCTCTATTTCCTGCTTGGCAGCCTGTATCTGATTCTGCAGCTGCACCCGATTCAATCTTAGTTCTTCGAGGGTCTTGCGGTATTCATCACGCTTGGCCTGCAGTTCACTATTTTCCTGCTGCAAGGCAGCAATCTTTTCACGGTTGCTGCGCACTTGATCACGGCAGGCAGCGATGCGCTCATCAATCTCGCGCTTTCGGGTGATGATCCCTTCCGGGGCCAAAAAATCATCAAGGAAGGCAGGGGTTGCTTCGTGATAGCGGGTGACCAGCTCGATGGCCTCACTCAAGCGTGCAGGCAACTGTTCCAGCAACTCAGTTACCGGCTCCAGCGAAGATGGTTTGATATTACGGCTGGTAGTGACATCGGCCAGCAGGTCGCGCTTGCCTTCGACAGCAATTTTCATTGAAGACAAAACCTGATCGATCTGCCCCGCCAGCTCCTGGCGCTGCTGACTGGAATAGCCGCTGTCACGCAGCCTCTCATCAAGCTGCTGAACAATAACATCGGTAACACCGCGCAGGTTTTCGCCCAGCTCTTCCTGTTCAAGCTCAAGCTGTCCGACCTGATCATCCAGTTCACGGATGGTCTGTTCGTTTTCTTTTATACGTCGGATCGAGCTTTCAATCAGCTCCTGAAATTCAGCGATATTTGATTCAATCTCGTTCATCCGCTCGGCGACCTGGGCGCTCTGAGCCTCTTTTTCGATAATGCCGGCAGTAATACGTTCGATGGTGGTCTGCAGGGATTCCAGCCGAGAGGCCTCGGCCTTGAGTTTGCCCTCTGACTCCTCTAGCCTTTCTTGCAGCATACTGCGCTTACTCTGCGCCGATTTTTGCTCCACTTCCAGGCGGTACTGATTTTTTTGAGCCTCGACCAAGCGGGCCTCCATGGAGTTTACCTCTTCCATGTGCTCTTCCAAAAAATCGTTGATGGAATCGATGCTTTGCTTTAGTGTGTCGCGCTCTTTTTCGGCAGTTACCAGACTGGCAGCCGTTTCGTCACGATCGTGAATAAGCTTGCGCAGCCGCAGGAGGGTCTGATCCACCTCGGTATGAAAGATAGCCTCTTTCAGCTCACGGTAACGGCCGGTCTTTTCAGCCTGTTTTTCCAGGGTTTTGTAACGGCGCTCGACCTCGGCAAGAATGTTGCGAACCTGAGTGATGTTTTCCATCGTGCGTTCAAGCTTGCGTTCGGCTTCCTGCCCCTTCATTTTATATTTGGTGATGGTCGCCGCTTCTTCGAAGATGGTACGCCGCTCTTCCGGCTTGGTAGAAAGCACCTGATCGATTTTACCCTGCTCCATGATGGAATAAGCCGATTTCCCGATGCCGGTGTCGTAAAAAAGCTCGCGTAAATCCTTAAGCCTGACGGGGGTACCGTTAATAAAGTACTCACTGGTACCGCTGCGGAATAAACGCCGTTTAACCTCTACCTCGGGAACATCCAGCGGCAAAAGGCCGGTATCGTTACTCAGGGTAAGCGCTACCTCGGCGACATTTAAAGACTTTCGGCTGTCTGTACCATTAAAAATGATATCTTCCATGCGCTCGGCACGGAGGCTGCGGCTGGCTTGCTCACCAAGCACCCACTTGATTGCATCAACAACATTGCTCTTACCACAAC
>CAZDYA010000192.1:0-3575 GCA_964509515.1 uncultured Spirochaeta sp. | reverse complement strand
CCTAGTTCAACACCGTTCAGTATGTTCAAATACTTGTCCAAAGATGCCTGTAGCCTGGCTCGCATATCAGCGGTATAGGGATTCTGCTGCTGCAAATCCATAAAAAGTGACCACGGGTCGTTACAGGTTTGTTCCATGACCTGCAAAAGCCTGGTGTAGCCCAGTGTAGCGATCTCGCTGGGCGCAAGCCCCATATCGCTCAAAACCCTTCCGACAAAATGGGTAACTCCCTGGGTATAAGCAGCCTCCCTGTCGTGTTCATCTGCCGTCATCTGCAAAAGATTCATCTCAAATAGAGACAAAAAATCAATAACGGATTGCATCCGCTCAGTATCGATACGCTCAGGGCAGAGAACCATTGGCAGTCCTTTAACCCCCTCCCTGGCAGAATCAGGACCAAACATGGGATGGGTTCCAAGAATGGGATTCCCGGCTGGTAGGTGTTCCTTCAAGGCCTGAAGCGGGAATATTTTCACCGAGCAGGTATCAGCAACGATGGTGTGAGGAGCAAGCAAAGGCGCTATCATTTTGGCCATATCGCCAGTAACGGAAATCGAGGTACACAGAAAAATGATATCCAGCCTCTTATAGGCCTCGGCATCCAGCAACAAGGCCCCGTCAGGCAGCGCGCAAGGACTACGATTCCACACATACACAGCTTCTGCCTTTTGCAGCATTAGCGATGCCCAAAGTCGCCCAAATCTACCCAATCCGATTACACCAATTCGCATGGTCGCATTCTACAGGAAGTAGAATAGCGTTGCAATCTTGCCAGCCTACAAGGCAGTTGCCTGCCCTTTTCAGACCTTGACATAATCGAGGTTACTGTGTGTTATATTGGGCGTGAGGTATATACAATGAGTTTTATTGAAAACATGCATCAGAAAGCTAAGGAATTTCAGGGGTCACTGGTTCTTCCGGAAGGAACCGAACCCAGGACCATCGCTGCAGCACAGCAGATCATTGATAAGGGCTTGGCTCGGTCAGTATACCTGATTGGCCCCGAAGCCGAAGTCAATGCTGCTGCCAACAAAGCTGGTGTCAGCCTTAAGGGCGTTGAAATAATTGATCCATCCAGCCACCCAAAAATAAAAGACTATGCAGCAGAGCTTTATCAGCTTCGCAAGCACAAAGGCATGACCGAAGCACAGGCTGCCGAAGAGATCCTTCAGTCTCTGAATTTCGGATCAATGATGGTACACATGGGCGATGTCGACACCATGGTTGCCGGTGCTGAAAACTCAACAGGCAACGTTCTGCGCAGCGCTTTTGCCATCATCGGAACAGCCCCCGGCGTAAAAACCGCATCATCCTGCTTTGTAATGGGCACCCCAACAAAGGAATACGGAGCTGATGGCTTGATTCTGTTTGCCGACTGCGCAACCATACCTGATCCAACTGCTGAACAGTTGGCCGAGATCGCTATCGCATCAGCCCAAAGCTGCCGTGACTTCCTGGGAATCGAGCCCTATGTTGCCATGCTGAGCTTCTCTACCAAGGGCTCTGCCGATCACCCCGATGTTGACAAGGTTCGCACGGCTACCGAATTGATCAAGAAGATGAAACCAGAACTCAAGGTTGATGGCGAGCTTCAGGCCGACGCTGCTCTGGTACCATCCGTTGGTGCTTCAAAAGCCCCTGGCTCCGATGTAGCTGGCAAAGCCAACATTTTGGTCTTCCCCAATCTGGCATCAGGCAACATTGGTTACAAGCTTGTGCAGCGCATCGCCAAGGCTCAGGCTTATGGTCCGTTCTTGCAGGGCTTTGCAAAACCGGTGAGCGACCTTTCCAGAGGATGCTCGATAGACGATATCATCAACACCAGCGCAGTCAGCCTGGTACAGGCTTCTAATCAATAGGGCCATAATTTAGAGGAGAAACAATGCGGATCGGTATTTCTGGCTACGGCCAAATGGGAAAGCTTATTCACCAGATTTGCCTGGAAAGAGGCCACCTGGTTCCAGTTATCATCGATCCGCAACCCGCTGGCGTTCCCGACGGCGTCAATGTCCTGCCAAGTGCAAAGGAGCTTGACAAGGCTGTTGACGCCGTAATCGATTTCTCGCTGCCGGCTGGTATTCTTTCCAACATAGAAAGCTACCTGGAAAAAGGTATCCCAGCCGTTATTGGAACAACAGGCTGGGAAGCACACCATGCCGAAATAGGTCAAAAGGTTACCCAAACCGGGGGTACCATCCTGCATGGCAGCAACTTCTCTGTTGGCGCCAATCTGTTTTTCCTGCTTACCCAAAAACTTGCCGGGCTGATTAACCAGTTCCCGCAATACGATCTTTTGTTGCATGAATTTCATCACAAGCGTAAACAAGACAGCCCTAGTGGAACCGCCATTACAGCGGCCAATCTTGTCGTCGATGCCCTGCAGCGCAAGACCACGATTCAAACTGAAACCCTGCAACGAAGGATACAACCCGAAGAGTTTCACGTGACGGCCAGCCGAGGTGGTGAATTCCCCGGCCTTCACATGTTGCTGGCCGATTCAGTCGAGGACACAATTGAATTGCGACACACAGCCCGCAGCCGCCGCGGTTTCGCGCTGGGTGCCGTACTCTCAGCAGAATGGATATCCGGAAAGACTGGTTTTTTCTCTTTCCAGGACTTCTTTTCCGAAACCCTCTCACGCGCGTAAGGGCGCGCCAACAGGAGCAGAATATGCAATTTCAAGGATTATACACAGCATTAGCTACCCCTTTCCTGCCAGATGGATCTATTGATTCAGTTTCTCTAAAAAGGCTTGTAGAATTCCAGATCCAGGGCGGTGTTGATGGACTTGTACCTGTTGGCACAACTGGCGAAAGCCCGACAGTCAGCCACACAGAAAACATTGAAGTAATTGAACAGGTAGTCAAGTATGCGGACGGTCGCGTACCGGTTATTGCTGGCACAGGATCAAATTCCACCAGTGAAGCCATCCGCATGACCAGGCAGGCAGCCGAGATCGGTGCCAGCGCTACGCTTCAGGTTGCTCCTTACTATAACAAACCAACCCAGGAAGGTTTGTACCGGCATTTCTGTACAGTAGCTGACGAAGGTGGGCTACCTGTCATCGTTTACAACATCCCCGGCCGAACCAGTTGTAATATCCTGCCCGAGAATGTATTAAAAATGTCCAGGCATCCCCTGATCGTTGCCGTCAAGGAAGCATCGGGATCGCTGCCGCAGGCTATGGACATCATCCGTGGTCGTGAACAGGGTTTCTCGGTACTGTCGGGTGACGACAACATGATGTTGCCTTTGGTCATGATTGGCGGCGATGGTATTATTTCCGTTGCCTCAAACCTGATTCCCGGACACATGAAGCAACTGGTAACTGCTGCACTCAAGGATCAGATAGAAACAGCCAGAACACTTCATTACCAGTTATTGCCACTTTTTCGAGCCTTGTTCGTTGAGACCAATCCCATTCCAATCAAATACGCACTGGCGAAAAGGGGAATAATCGACCATAACATCCTGCGTCTGCCACTCTGTCCGTTATCCGAAGAATTTCAAGCAGCTGTGGATGAAGTACTTAAGGATGTTCCTGTCGAGCAATAAGCTTCGCCAGGGAAATAAAC
>CAZDYA010000191.1:0-3576 GCA_964509515.1 uncultured Spirochaeta sp. | reverse complement strand
TTCCTTGCCGGTCAATAAAGGAATGGCAAAGCTAAGCTGAGCTGGACGATCTTCCAGGACGGTAATCTGTTGCTCAGCGATGATTGCAGATTCAAACATACGCTCCTGATGAATCTGAATCACATAGCTTCCAACCAGCATTCTGGCAACCCCATTATTTACCGGAATCTGAAGGCCATCCGACAACAGGGTATAGGCCCCGGGGCGACCAGTGTTGGTAATGCGGACCTCGCCAAAGCGGATAAGCTCGCCGGTCAGGCTTTCCATCAGGGCTACAGCGGCATCTTCGGCCGCGTCAAAAAGCTCGAAGGCACTGGCAATACTGCCGCTATAGCTGGCAACGATCTGCTGCTCGGCGCGCGACCAGGCCTGAATCGCAATGACTGTCTCGCTGCCACGCTGACTGACGCTGCCGAAAACCAGAAAATCATTATTATTGATAAAACGCGCGGCATTACCGGCATTAACCGACGTACCAGAGGGTACACTGGTCTCGCCAAGCTCATATCTGGGCAGCTGACTTAGGATCTGATTCAAGGCGCGGGTAGTTTCCACCGCCACTGCCTGTGCATGATGATCGCCAGACGTCCCCAAAGGAGTCAAGGCCACCCGAATTTCAGCAGCCAGACTGCCGCCAACCAACACACAAAGCAACAAGACAAATAGCAAACGTTTCATTACTCAATACTAGTTTGCCATATGTTTCAGGTCAATTGCTTTCTGTTCCAATTCCATCTTGATGCAAGCTTACTTGAATATTAGAATGCAGACATGACACATAAAAAGATTTCTGCCCTTCAAAATGCGCGCTATGCTTATAATCCAAAGCTGCCTGATGTTTTTAGCTCGGGTATGCAAACCGTTGGAATCAATTACGGCCAGGAAACAACTGCTGCTGGTGACGAAGATCAGGTTAAGTTGCTCTTCCCCAATACCTATGGCCGGCCCATCGTTAATTTTTCGGCTCCCGGAACCGGGGATTCCGGTCAAAGTGAGAATCTGCAGGGCAAGGCCCTGCGCGTTGGCGTGATCCTTTCGGGCGGCCAGGCCCCTGGCGGGCACAATGTAATAGCCGGCTTGCTGGACGGCATGAAATCGATCAGTAAAGATGCCTGTCTTTTGGGTTTCCTAGGCGGGCCGGCAGGCTTGCTAAAAAATGCCAACATCGAGATCACCCCTGATCTGATGGATCAGTACCGTAATACCGGCGGCTTTGATATCATTGGATCGGGACGAACAAAGATATCCACCGAAGAACAATTCGCCCAGGCGCTTGAAACCGTCAAGCAGGAAAATCTGGACGCTGTAGTAATAATTGGCGGCGATGATTCCAATACCAACGCCGCCATTCTGGCCGAATACTTCCTGCAGCATGATTGCAAGACGAAGGTCATCGGGGCTCCCAAAACCATAGATGGAGACCTGAAGAATGAGTACATTGAAACATCATTTGGCTTTGATACAGCAGTTAAGACCTACTCCGAACTAATCGGCAACATCGCCCGCGACGCCAACAGCGCTCGCAAATACTGGCATTTCATCCGTCTGATGGGTCGCTCAGCCAGCCACATCACCCTGGAGTGCGGGCTGCAAACCCAGCCTAATATATGCCTTATTTCCGAAGAGATTGCCGAATTGAAGCAAACTTTGGATCAAATCGTTGAAACAATTGTCAAAGCCATAGTTCAGCGGGCCGAACTCGGTAGCAATTTTGGCCTGGTCCTGATACCAGAAGGCCTGATCGAATTCATCCCCGAGATGAACAGCCTGATTGCCGAATTGAATGACTGCATGGCAAGCGATGATTACCAAAAGGCTAACGGGCTGGAGACCCAGACAGCATGGCTTGGCAAAAACCTTGGCACCCACTCCGCTACCGTCTTTAAGCATCTGCCAGCCGATATACAAAAGCAACTGTTAATGGACAGAGACCCGCATGGAAACGTGCAGGTCTCGCGCATCGAGACCGAGAAACTTTTGATCGAAATGGTGGAAGCCCGGCTGACAGAGCTGGCCAAAGATGGCAAGTACCCGGGGACTTTCAGCTACCAGAGCCACTTCTTTGGCTACGAAGGCCGTTGCGCCTTTCCTTCGAACTTTGATGCCGACTACTGCTACAGCCTGGGCTATACCGCCTTCATGCTGATCGCCACGGGGCATACCGGCTATATAAGCTCGGTTCGCAACCTGCATTTGCCAGCCGAAAAGTGGGTGGCCGGGGGCATACCTCTTACCATGATGATGAATATGGAACAGCGCCACGGTTCAAAAAAGCCGGTTATCCGCAAGGCACTGGTCGAACTGAACGGAGCGCCATTCAAAAAACTGAAGGAGCACCGCGAACGCTGGGCCAAAGAAACCGCCTATTTGTTCCCGGGCGCCATCCAGTACTTTGGGCCGCCAGAGGTTTGTGATCAGCCATCCATCACCCTTCAGCTTGAAAGGACCTAGCCTGAAACTGCTGAACGGCGAGTTATTACCGGCCAAAATCGATAGCTGCGCGGTATACGTGCATATTCCCTTTTGCATATCACGTTGCAGCTACTGCGATTTTTACCGGCAGGACTACCAGCCTGGAATCCACAGCGCTATGCTGGAAAAGCATCTGCTGTCCGTGCTTACTCAAGCTGAATTTTTCATCCAGCACTGTGGTTGGCCAACCATCCGCAGCGTTTACATCGGCGGCGGAACACCAAGCGTAATGCAGGCCGACCAGCTGCATGATTTTCTGTATCGTTTGGCAAAGACCTTGCGCAGTCCTTCATCAATTGAATGGACAATAGAGGCCAACCCCGAAGACCTAAGCCCCCAATGGCTGTCAGCAATCAAGGACTCACCCGTTTCCAGACTTAGCCTGGGTGTGCAAAGCTTTTCCGACAAGCTGCTAGCTGTCCTTAATCGGCGCAGCAGTAGTGCCTCCCTGCACAAGGCGATTGACATGGTGGCTTCGCAATGGGATATGACATACTGCAATCTGGATTTTATCAGCGGCATTCCCGGACAAACTGCCAAGCAAATCGCCAGTGATTTACAGCAAATCAGGCACTACCTGCCAGGCCACATCAGCCACTACACCCTGACGGTCGAAGAAGGCACAAGCTTGCACTCGGGAATACAGAGAGGAAAGCTAAAACTTCCTGATCAGGATGAATGCTGGGAGCAAATGCACGACGGCCTTCTGGAAAGCGGCTATGAACACTACGAAATATCCAACTACACCCGCGATCAACATTATTCCGAACATAATTTTGACTACTGGACAATGCAAGCCTATATCGGATTGGGTGACGGAGCTGTAGGGACTATCCCGATAATTGACAAAAGCGGAGAACGGCGAATTGCCCGCATCACGGCATCTATAAATGAAAATGATTGGGACATCGAAACCCTTGACGGACAGGATTTATTTACCGATTACTGCCTGACAGGCCTTAGAACCATTCGCGGCATCAATATGAAGTCGGTTGCAGACGTATTCGGTGATACCGGTCTTGCGCTGTTAAGGACAGCGAAGGGCCTGTTCCCAGATTCCCTGGAAGAATCCCTTGATTCCGCCGGCAACGCAATACTGCGCTG
>CAZDYA010000190.1:0-3581 GCA_964509515.1 uncultured Spirochaeta sp. | reverse complement strand
CCGCACTCGGCATGAATGTTATAGGTCATGACCCGTTCCTGTCTGTCGATGCCGCCTGGGGACTGTCTAACACCGTAAAAAAGGCCAGCAACCCTGACCAGGTATATCAGCAGGCTGATTTCCTGAGCATTCACGTACCATTGAATGACAAGACCCGCGCCATGATTAACGACGCTACCCTTGCAAAGATCAAGCCAGGGGCTCGCATTCTCAACTTTAGCCGCGGAGAGCTTGTAGATAACACCGCAGTTCTAAAAGCCCTGGATGCCGGCCGTTTATCAGCCTATATCACCGATTTCCCAGAGGCAGAACTACTTGGTCGCGATGACGTTGTAGCCATCCCGCACTTGGGAGCATCCACCCCGGAATCAGAAGAAAACTGTGCCATCATGGCAGCACACCAGGTTTACGATTACCTGCGCTATGGAAATATCAAGAACTCGGTCAATTTCCCAGCCTGCTCAATTCCGATGACTTCCCCGACCAGGATCACCATCACCAACAAGAACATTCCTGCCATGGTTGGCCAGATAACTACTGTGCTGGCGAATGCCGGAATCAACATCGAGGATATGATCAACCGACATGCAGGTGATTTGGCCTACAACATCATCGATGTAGAAGGGGCTGTAAGCGAGGATGTAATCAACAAGCTTAAAGCTATCGAAGGCATCATTGATGTTCGCGTAATTCTGGCATAAGGGCAGGGACTATACATGCGATTTAGATATTTGACACTAATACCCTTATTTCTTGTTCTGGGGGCCGGTTGCAGCAATGCCCAGAATATTGAATCAAGAAATCTTTCCCAAGGAGATACTGTGGAATTAACCAACGCAAAGGGAAACACCTTTGAACACAACATGCAGGATGGTTTGTTCGCCCTCATGAACACCAATAAGGGCAGCATTTTGCTTGAACTGGAGTACGAAAAGACCCCCCTGACAGTCACCAACTTTGTTGGGCTGGCTGAAGGAACTATCAATCATAACCACAGCTCAAAGCGCTTTTATGATGGACTAAGCTTCCACCGTGTTATCGAAAACTTCATGATTCAGGGCGGCGACCCAAAGGGCACCGGTGCTGGCGGCCCTGGCTACCGCTTTCAAGACGAAATCCACCCCGAGCTGCGCCACTCATCCGCTGGCATTCTTTCCATGGCCAACGCCGGCCCCGGTACGAACGGCAGCCAATTCTTCATTACTCATAATGAGACCCCATGGCTGGATGGCAAGCACACGGTTTTCGGATCAGTCGTTGCTGGACAAGACGTCGTTGACGCCATTGAACAGGGCGATAAAATTGAAACTGTTGAGATCATCCGGGTTGGGCAGGATGCACAAGGCTTTACTGCAACACAGCAGGATTTTGACCTCCGCCAGCAAGAGGCCCAGTCCGAGGTCGAATCCCGGGCCATGGCCTTTGTCGAGCAACAGCAAAGGGATATCGACGAGCGCTTCCCCAACCTGCAAGACGGCGAAAAGGGTCTGCGTTATGTAATCGAAGTCGCAGGCAGTGGATCAAAGCCCGAAGCTGGTGATACCGTATCCATTCACTACACCGGCTCCTTTCCAGACGGGCAGGTTTTTGATTCCTCTCAAGGCAGGGGTCCCCTGCAATTTCAGGTTGCCGGCGGGCAGATTATCCCCGGTTTTGATCTGAGCGTTCAGGATATGCAGCTCGGTGAAAAGCGTACCGTTGTTGTGCCGCCAGCGCTGGCATACGGCCAGCAAGGTGCCGGCGGGGTAATCCCTCCTAACGCCGTACTGGTTTTTGAAATAGAACTTTTGGAGATTCAATAGGCAAGATAAACCAAGGGGGCAGTAGTGCCGGTCGAAAGCAAGCTAAAAACAAAATACGCTACAGGTATTTTTTCCAGCGTTGGCCGCATAGCGGTACCAGCGCTGCCTTTTCTGCCGGCAACACTGCTAGTTTTCCTTCCCTCCATTACCCAGCAATTCATTTTCAGGACAGGCCTGCAATTCGCCGCTTATTCCTTCCTGGCATTTACAATATTGATAAGCCTATGGTTCCATCGTGCCCGCCCCTTTCTTGCTGCGGTCACACTGCTCCTACTGATGCTTAGCTTTGCTTCACCGCTAAGAAGCGTCATCCAGGCATATCAGAGCAACCAGGCCACCAATCTATTATTAATTATTTTGTCGCTGCTGCTCATCTGGATGGCGCTTTCGCCGCGACGCACCATCATATCTCCTATCAACCTTGTCTGGCTTCTTGGGATTATGGCAGCAATTGCCGGCGCTTGGGCCTTTTCCGAGCTGCCCCAGTTTTTCCATGTTGCAAACAGGCTAATAACAGCAGATTTCTTGCCTCCCCAAATCCCCAACCTTCCCATTTATGATTCCACAGCCGTATTGGCAGGATTAAGCCTGATTTGCATGATTATCTTTTCGCTCGACCCTAATTGGCTAATTATTGCCGGCCATGCCCGTGACAATTACATTGATAGCGCCTGGCTTACCGTTTACTTGGGGACCTTGCTTGGCCTGTTTTTTAGCGATAGTTTAATTAACAGTGCGCTTTTTTTTACTGCCAGCGCCGCAGGCTTGTCCATCGCCCTGATTAGGCACGCCCATGCGATGGCCTTCATAGATGCACTTACACAAATCCCTAACAGAAGGGCCCTGGAAGACCACCTCGACCGACTAGGCAATTCATATAGCATTGCAATGGTAGACATTGACCACTTCAAGCAGTTTAATGATACCCACGGTCACAAAATCGGCGATCAGGTACTCAAAAAAACTGCTGGCATATTACGTCAGGTAGAAGGCGGAGCCAAAGCCTACCGCTATGGTGGCGAAGAGTTTACAATCATTTTTCCATCCAAAAGTGCTGATGAAGCCGCCAAAATTTGCCAAGCACTGCGGGAAAAAGTTGCCGCCGAACCTTTCATCCGGCGCGAAAAAAAACGTCCCCCCTCCGAGCCAAAGGACAAGCAACAGCGGCTGGCAAAAGACAGATTGGCAATCTACATTACCATCAGCATGGGAGTTGCCGAAAAAATGAAACTCACATCGAACCCCGCTGACGTCATTCAAGTTGCCGATCAGGCCCTTTACCAGGCCAAGAAACAAGGCCGCAACAGGGTAATAATTGCCCGCAGTAAACACCAGTAATACTTATAGCGAAATATCTTGCAGATTTGCCATGATTGATTTAGGCTGTAAAGGATAGCTACAGGAAAATACCTGCGAGATAAGGAAAAAGTAATGATGGAAACTCAATTACCCCAACTCAATCAAATCCTTGGTGAAAATCTTATCCTGTTTTGCTTCAGCGGACCTTTTCACCAGGAATTGATCGAGGAACTTGGGAGGGCGATTAAAAGCTATGTCAAACATAGCCAATCGGACCCGGATGTTCAAAACTCGACCTTCCGGAACGTGTTTGCCGTTTTTATTGAACAGAGCCAAAATATCAAGCGTTATCTGGACAGCCTGAACGACAGCTCGGCAGAAAGATCCGGGATTGTTGTAATCGGCAAGGACGATAGCGGCTTTTTTGTGGATTCTGGCAACCGTGTTAAGCAGGAACACGTTCCTGCACTGCGCGCACGG
>CAZDYA010000189.1:0-3643 GCA_964509515.1 uncultured Spirochaeta sp. | reverse complement strand
GGTTGAACCCAAGACGATAGAGCGCAGCCTGGGTAAGGCCGTACGCGTTTTGGATAAGCGGAAAAAATAAGGAGGCAGGAAATGCAAATTCAGCAAATATCGGTTTTTTTGGAGAACAATGCCGGACGCTTGGCGGATGTGGCTGATGTAATAGCCAAATCGGGGGTTAATATCCGTGCGATTTCCATTGCGGATACTGCCGACTTTGGTATCTTGCGGGTTATTGTCAACAAGCCGGAGCAAGCCGCCGAGGCCTTGACCAAGGCTGGTTTTACCACTCGTCTGACCGAGGTCATGGCGGTCGAGATTGATGATGCTCCTGGTAGCTTGTCCAAAGTAATGGCCCTGTTCCGTGATACCGGGGTGAACATCGAGTATCTTTATGCCTCGCTGGAAGGCGAAAAACACAAGGCGGTGGTAATATTCAAGGTGCAGGATCTCGCGCATGGCTTGAAGATTGTCGCCGAACATGGGCTAAAGACGCTGTCGGCATTTTAAAATGAGGCATGATTACAAATTAATTAGCCATGTTTTGGGCGGCGCAGAGATAGCTTTGGCGCAGTTCCTGCCTGGTGACCGCTAGTGGCTTTGTTGCGTTATCGGATTGTAGATGTCTTTACCGATGAGCCGTTGGCGGGTAATGCGCTGGCGGTTATTCCGGATGCTGGCGGGCTGGATGCGGCCACCATGCAAAAGATCGCCAGGGAGTTTAACCTGAGTGAAACAGCCTTTGTGATGTCTTCACAAAGGCCTGATTGCGCCGCCCGCGTAAGAATTTTTACTCCTTATAATGAGATGGAATTTGCTGGTCACCCTACCATTGGAACCGCCTGGGTCTTGCTGGATGAAGGGGCTGTTCCTGCCAGAGATGGCGAATTTTTGCTGGAAGAGAATGTCGGGGCGGTTCCTGTTTTTGTGGGTGATGGGCCTGATCCGCTGATATGGCTGCGCACCCCAGATGTGACCGCGGGCCCTGTTTTTGATCGCCGGCTGTGTGCAGGGGCGCTTGGGCTAAACGAAGACGAATTGCTGGATATTCCCCCTCAATTATTGAGCGCGGGCAATCCAACCATATATATTGGATTAAAAACCCGCGAGGCTGTCGATAAGGCCTGGATTGATTCTGCCGGGGTTGCGGCCATAAGTGAGGCAGGAAGTCAGTCTGGCTGTGTGTTTGTTTTTTGCCAGGTGCCTGGCGGGGTGTATTCCCGCATGTTTGCGCCTGATTATGGGATCATCGAGGATCCGGCAACCGGCAGTTCGACCGGCCCGCTGGCGGTTTTTATGATGAGCAACGGCCTGATTGGCGGTGAGGATGGCAGTGGCTTTATCAGCGAGCAGGGGGTTAAGATGCAGCGCAGAAGCATATTGCATGTTAGGCTGCATGGCGACAAGGGAAAGGACGGAATTGACGTCGGTGGGGCGGTGGTTCCGCTGGCCGAGGGTGAATTCAGGTTTTAGTCCCGGCAATGACTGTGTAAAGTTCCTTTAGTTTTGGTGCGAACCAGATAAGCGGTACAGGATAGGTGGGGTTGGCCTCTTTTAGGGCGTTGGCCACCATGGCGTCGATGTCTTCGGCCTGGATCTGCGGCAGGTGGGCCGGGAGGCCCATGCGCTGGTTCATCGCCCGGATGGCCTGGATAAAAAGCTCGCTTTTGGTGCGGTCATCGGCGGATGGCAGGCTTAACGATAGCTCATCGGCCAGCCGCGCCAGGGGCCGATGAATGGCTTCGCCATAGGCTTCCAGCACAATGGGCAGCACCACGGCATTGGCCAGTCCGTGAGGGATGCCGTAGAAGGCGCCCAGGTTGTGCGACAGGGCGTGAACATAGCCAACGTAAGATCGGGTGAAGGCCAGGCCGGCCAGATAGGCGGCGGTTTGCATTTTTTCGCGGGCTTCAAGATTGCCGCCTTCCCTGAATGATGTTTCCAAATTTTCAAAGACAAGTTTAACCGCCTCGATCGACTGCTGCCGGGTTTTGCGGGTGGTGCTTTTGCCGATATAGGCCTCGATGGCGTGGCACAGGGTGTCCATGCCGGTGGCCGCGGTGATGTGGGCCGGTAAACCAGCGAGCAGGGCCGGGTCGAGTACCGCGGCGTCGGGGATCAGGCAAAGGTCGTTGATGGCGAATTTGCGGTGGCTGGCCGGGTCGGTGATGACCGCCGCCACGGTGGCCTCGCTGCCGGTGCCGGCGGTTGTCGGCACCGCGTACAAGGGGACTGTCCGCCGCAGGACCCGCAGCAAGCCACCCATCTGGGCCAGGCTCTTCTTGGGCCGCGACAGGCAGGCGGCGGCGGCCTTGCCGCAGTCCATGGGCGAACCGCCGCCAAAGGCGATGATGGCTTGGCTGTTGGTGTCGCGGTAACGCCTGGCGGCGGCTTCGGCCTGTTGAATTGTGGGGTCGGCCGTGGTTTCGCTGTAAATATGGGTGGTGATACCAGCTGCCTTGAGAGCTGCCAGCATGGAATCCATGAGCCCCAGCTGCAGGATGTTGGCGTCAGTGACAATGAGCAGGGTGCGGATGTTCTTGCCGAAAAGATGGCTGGCTAGCTTTGGCATGGCATCAGAGCCCTTGAACAATTGCGGTTCCCGCCATGGGAGCATAAAAGAAGCCAGATGCAGGGCCCTTTGCCGGATTCGGTAGCCAATTTTACACAGCGTTTTCATACTTCCTGCCTTTGCTATATGCCGTTGCTATAAAGCGTGGCCAAAAATGCAACTTAATGTCAAGACGGCGTTGCCGGACTACTGCGCCAGCGGGCGTCGCGGAAATCCTGCAGCGCGCGGGAGCGGGGCGCAGATTGCAGCAGAGCACGCGGTGCCTGGCCGACCTGACGTCAGGCAGGGCGGCCAGGCAGGCGCCCGGAGGCTTGCAGGCGGGCAAAAAGTCTTGACGGATGGCATTTTTCGCGGTATAACCGACTATTCGGTCGGTTTCCGACTTGCGGGTCGGTGCTTTGGTCGTCCATTTTAATTGTCGTGGCGGGGGCGAGTGTGAAGGCTACTTTTTTTAATCTTGATGATGCCAAGCGGCGGCGGGTTATGGAGGCGGCGCTGGAGGAATTCGGGCTGCACGGCTATGAGCGCGGATCGACGGATCGGATTATTCGCCGCAGTGGAATCAGCAAGGGTGGCTTGTACGAGTACATCGAGAGCAAGCAGGATTTGTTCGTTTATGTGGTGCATGAGGCGTACCGCAGTCTGTATGATTATATACAAAAACAGCTTGAAGAAAGCGGGCAGGCGTCCGAGGCGCCGGACTTGCTTGAATTGGTGGGTGGTGCCAGCCGGGCGGCTTTACGCTTTTATCTTGAACATCCGGCGCTTGTCAGGCTTATTGCCTCGCTGGCGACTTTGACGGACCCGGATGTGCGCAGCAAGGTGGACGGCTTGTTTTCTGATCGTTTTCTGGAGCTTTTCGGCCGGGCTGATTTCTCTGGACTGCGTTTTGACCGGGAACAGGTGTTGGATCTGCTGAAATGGCTGTTGATCAAGACCAGGAATGATTATGTGGCGGCGGTGGAGCGTTTTGAGGAACGGACGCAGGTTGAGCAGGCTTATCTGGCTGATTGGGATTTTATTCTGGCTGTCCTTAGGGGCGGGGTATATACATAAGGAGGAGAGACCATGTTAGGACTGAGT
>CAZDYA010000188.1:0-3714 GCA_964509515.1 uncultured Spirochaeta sp. | reverse complement strand
ACACTATCTCGTGCAGAGCCCTTGGGATCCCAGGTTCTAAACATACGCACCCGATCCAGATTTGGGTGACCGCTGGCAGCAAAGCGAACATCTTCCATATTGGCCTGATCCATCGTCAGCACCAAATCATATTCATCCAGCATCTTGGCATTAAACTTCTGTACTGAATGATGAAAGGGCACCCCGTGTTCGCCGGCCGTTTTTCGCATGCGCGGATCAGCATCCTCGCCCACATGATAGCCATGCGTTCCACTGGATTCCACCTCGTAGAATTCCTGCAAACCCCGTTCTTTTACCTTGTATTCAAAAACAGCATGGGCTACCGGACTGCGGCAAATATTGCCCATGCACACAAACATTACCTTCATAAATCACTCCAACGAAACATGATCATGAGTCCCTTGGCTGGATATCGAATCACCAGCATGTCAGGCAGCATATCAAAAACCAGACTGGCCTCAGCAGCATCAGCGGCCTGCTTGGTCGCCTCATCGGCCTGCCCGGTCGCCTCATCGGCCTGCCCGACATACTCTTCAGGCAGGCTTAAAACAAAGCCCCTGTCAGGTCTGCCTAAGCGAGAGGCAAAATCATGCGGTATCCGCCTGGCCAGATCTATCAGATCAACGGCCTGAACCAGACTACCCTGCTGGTAAACCGTATAAAGCGAACTGCGCCGCCGCGAGCGTTCAATCAGATAATCTCCACAAAGGGAATTGTCACAGGCGGACTCCAATGAATCCCAGCGCATCTTATAAAGACCGCCATCCTGCCGACCATCCTCTGACTTGTCAGGCGACAGCTCAACCATGCCAGTAAGAACAGCATTCTCATACACATGCAACTGGACTGGCATTTCCATTGAGGGAAAAAGCTCCAGAGGCAACAAAAGCATAACCAGCAAGACAATTGATTCGACCATATTAGCCGATCAACTTCCGAACAACGCTCATCAACTTCTCGGAATCAAATGGTTTAACTATCCAGCCAGTTGCCCCCGCCGCCTTGCCTTCCTGCATCTTGCCGGACTGAGCCTCGGTTGTCAGCACCAGAATCGGTGTAAACTTATGATCGGGATTCTCGCGGATTTTCCCAGTCAGGGTAATACCATCCATATTCGGCATGTTTACATCCGTAATCACAAGCGAAAAGGAATCGGTATCAATCTTGGAAAGCGCATCAATCCCATCCTGACATTCGACCACCTCATAGCCGGCCTCTTTCAAAACGAAACCAACACTCTGTCTGATTGCTGCCGAGTCATCTACTACCAGTACTTTCTTGGACATTCCATTCTCCTGTATTCAGTATGATAAAAGCCGGCCTGCTTTGCAAGCCGCAACAACTGTTTCATTCTTCTGAAGGCAACCTGCTGACGATCAAATCAACAATCTGCTGTGGGGTCTTTTCGCTGGTATCAATCACCAAATCGGCAAAGCTGAATTCATCATTATCAATACCATATAGTTTCAAATAGCGGTTGCGGTCCTGCCTGTCACGCTCCAGGGTGTGATCAAGTACAGCTTGATAATCACCTCCCTCCCGCTGATATATGCGCCTGGCCCGCTCCTGGGGCGAGGCGTAAAGGTACACCTTCAAGTCGGCCTGCTCGAGAATCCAAATGGCCAACCTGGAACCAAGAATTGAATCAGCCTCCATGGCCAGCTCAACCTGCCGTTTATCCAGATAAATATCGTACTGCGAATCGTTTTCAGCCAAACGTCGCAATTCATCAAAAGGAATGCCGCGCTCAGCAGCCAGATTACGAAAGGTATAATTAACCATCCGTACTCCCAGCCGCTCGCTTAACATACGGGTGACGGTGGTATTTCCACAACCGCTTTTACCGGAAATTGCTATACGCATTTCAATTCGTCCTTGCTTATCATTCTACTCCAAATTCCTTGCCTGCTCACGAATATTCTCGAGCGCATCCTTCATATTAATGACCTCGCGGCTTATTTCAAGCAACGAAGACTTGCTGCCAATGGTATTCATTTCTCGGTTTAATTCCTGACACAGAAAATCCAGCTGCTTGCCCACCGGCTTGGCCACCTTCAAAAGACGCTCGCATTCTTCAAGGTGAGCCAAAAGCCTGGCCAACTCCTCGCTGACAGAATATTTGACCAGCAATACGGCAGTCTCGGTATAGACACGTTGATGATCAATGTCCTGACCAAGCATCTCGGTAAAGCGTTCCAGCAAATTCTGCTTGATACGCTCTTCCATCTCCGGCGCCCTGGCAGAAATGAGTTCCCATGATTGCCGAATCACGCTCAAATGAGAAGCTATGTCTTCGGCTGCCGCCCTGCCCTCCCTATGTCTGGAAGACTGCCACTGATCCAGGGCCTCATCCAATACCGAAAAAAGTGGGGTTTTGATTTCATCAATCTCATGTGAGGCCTCTACCTGAAATAGGCCCTCAATCTGCAAAAGATTGGCCAGACTGTATTCGGCAGGGTTAGCAGGCACACCAAGTGCCTCTTCACGCGCTGACAAATAGCCTTGCAATAAGGCCTTATCAAGCCTGACATTCACCTCATTATTCAGGCGCTTCCAGCGGATATACAACTCTAGCTTGCCACGCCTCGCTTTTGTCTTTACCAGCTTGCGAATCTCTTCTTCCAGAGGATTTAGCGCCGATGGCATATTGATATTGATGTCAAGATATCGATTATTGTAAGACTTAAGCTCTACCGAAAGCTGTAGCTCGGCGTTGTTCAAATCACTGCGGCCGTAGCCCGTCATACTAATCATTCCTTCTCCTTAAGCGCAGCGAAAATTCGCGCGCCAACCTCATAGTTATTGCCAGCCCCCATTGTAACAAAAATATCACCGCGTTTTAATTCCTGCAGTCCGGCCTGCACAGCCTGATCAAAGTCAGAAAAAAACCTGACAGCCGGATGTTTCACGGCATCTGCCAGTTGCTGCCCAGCCCGCTCGGGATGGCGCTCAAGCTGAATTCCACCGTCATGGGCCGAAACCCCTCCCCGGCCAGCTCCCTCTCTGGCACTAGCAAAAACCGGATGCAACCACAGTTCATCTGCCTCTGAAAAGCACTCAAGAAAATCATCCCACAGGGCTTCGGTGCGGGTATAGGTATGGGCCATAAAATCCAGTACCAGGCGACGTCCGGGATAATGATCCCGTATGCCCTGAATTGTAACACGGATTTCGGTGGGATGATGACCATAATCATCCATAACAAGGATGCCGGCGGTTTCGCCAATGATCTCGCAGCGCCTGGCGGTGCCCGTAAAGGCCGCCAGCGCCTCGGCTTCTGCCTGGTTGGCTGGCGCTGCCTGGTTGGCTGGCGCTGCCTGGTTGGCTGGCGCTGCCTGGTTGGCTCGCGCTGCCTGGTTGGCTCGCGCTGCCTGGTCGGCTGGCGCTGCCTGGTTGGCTCGCGCTGCCTGGTTGGCTCGCGCTGCCTGGTTGGCTCGCGCCTCGCCGGCAGCTAGCCCGCCGGCCGCCTTTGCGGCCGCCGCGCCTGCAGCGCGCACCCCGCCAGCCTTTGCGGCCGCCTCGCCGGCAGCTCGCGCCCCGGCTGCCAAGCCCGGCCCCTGCTCAGCGGCCCCAACTGTGCCCGCCGCGCCTGCAACGCGCACCCCGCCAGCCTTTGCGGCCGCCTCGCCGGCAGCTAGCCCGCCGGCCGCCGTTGCGCCCGCCGCGCCTGCAACGCGCACCCCGGCCGCCGCGCCCGGCCCAACTCCCAATACC
>CAZDYA010000187.1:0-3734 GCA_964509515.1 uncultured Spirochaeta sp. | reverse complement strand
TGAGTGCCGAGGCGATAGACAAAACATAGAGGTTCTCGGCGGCCTTTATCGGTGTCGGCTTGCCACTTTCAGCGGCCTCTAGCCTGACCCCTTCAATACCTGTCATTTTGGCGGCCGAAGGACCATGAAAATCAACATCCAGCAAGCCGGTACGGTAGCCGGCAGCCGCCAGGGCCCCAGCCGTATTTACACTGACTGTGCTCTTGCCCACCCCGCCCTTGCCGCTCATTATCATTATTATATTTGAAATTCCGTCGATATTTTTTTGACGCACTGAATCCCTCCTTATGCACATTTGTGCATAATAATGAGATTTCCATCGCCTTGCAATGTCCCCGGACTAGTTAGATTCTTTGCCCGTAATTGATTCAATCTGAATTTTTAACATGGTTACCATATCAACTGCTGAGTCATCAAAAGACCAATCACCTTTATTGGTATGCTGTTTCATAATGCGATTTAAAGCGTCCTTTTTCTCTTCACGATCAAGCACCTTAAATATCCTGCCGAATCCGATAACTGATCTGTACGCTGTTCCATAACCACAGGCCTTTTCTGACTCAATAATTTTAATTGAATCGGTGATCTCGAAACATACCTTGTTATTCCTATGAATTATATCGATCTTCTGACCTTCACTGGCAGAATGCAAATATAACGCGTTATTGAAATATCCATAATTCATCGGTACCAAATACGGACAATTATTATCCGAAAAGGCTATCCGGCAGATAACATTATCAGAGAGTATTTCCAAAACTATATCTTGATCTGTTATTTGCTTTTCTTTTCTTCTCATAAATAAATCAGGAAATCTCCCGCCTATTTTTTCTTCGCTAGCTTCACAATAATAAAACTAGCCAAAAAGGCCTCCAGAATACTGAGAGGAAGGGCAAAGAATAATATGCCAAGAGGTAAAACCCCCAGATTGCCAACGACCAACCACATATAAACAAAGCCGACAAACCAGGAAAGAATGCTTGTTTGCAGCAAGGAAAATTTTCTGGAAATAATATAAATGCCAATGGCAAAACACAAAGACCATATCCCCCATATGGCCCCATTTATTGGATCCTCGGGAAAAATCAGACCAAGCTCTTTGTAATGATTAATCCAAAAATCATGCAGCAATACAGAATTTCGGACAAACTCGGAAACGCTGATCCAAACTGTTGCCAGGAATACCGGCAATATTTTATTTTTTAGCATGCTCATGGCTTTTTCTCCTATCTGGCTTAGTGGTCTTTAAAAAGCTCGGTCTTGTGACCGGTATGATTGTAAAAAACATGGGAATTCAAAATGCCGCGCAGCTCGACATATTTTTCGACGCCGGTGCAATGCGAAACCCCAAGCCGCCTTATTCCAAAGCTATCCAGCCTGGTAGCGGTGGCGCTGATATCCTTGTCATGTCTTAAATGAAAGCCGCCAACGACCAGCTCAACCGGCAAATTAAAAGAATCAATGGCATACTGAATGATATTCGTAATTCCGCGGTGGGAACATCCGCTAATAATCTGCATGGCGCCGTCCCTTACCAAAACCAGGCTTTGCTCATCCATAAAATCATCCGGCTGCCTTTGGCCGTCTTTCTGCATAAAAAAGCCGCTCATATGCTGATCATCCGGATATTGCAGCGGCCCCGCCGGCAAGATAAATATACCGCTGGCGATCTCGGTAACTTGCGCAACAGAGTTGGCTTGATCTGCCAACTCCGGTTGGCCCATGCCGATGTAATCACCTTTGAGGCTGTACCGGGGCCAGGCGGCCTGCTTATTGATCCAAAGGGTGCAATCAGGGTTAATTTGCCGGAAAGCCGCCAGGCCGCCGGTGTGGTCGTAGTGGCCATGGCTGATGACACAATGATCCACCAAAGCCAGATCGACCCCGAGCTTTGTTGCGTTATTTAACAGGCAATCGGCGGTCTGCCCGGTGTCAAACAGAATGCGAACATCGTTAAATTCAATGTACAAAGACAGACCGTGCTCGGCTGACAAGCCGCTTGAATACACCAGGTTTTCTACCAAAGTAGTTATCACTTGGCGGTCTTCCATCTTTCAAGCTTGGGAATTCCTGCTGTAAAGAATCCAGCCAGAAAGCCAGGAAAACCCATCTCTTTCATTTTGCCCTTGCAGAAGGCCTGCATCTGGGCAGCCGTAAAATCCGGCTGGGTGAACTCACCCTTTTGATAGCAATAACTGCAATACTTGGAACTCTTGCTGCCATCAGACTCGCTCCCCCCGCGTTCCGGGTCCTGCTTCATGGGCATGCCGCAGCTCTGACAATTCTTATAGGTTTTTTCCATCTCTTCCCCCTGCTTTCATTTTATATTGAATAAACAAAAATACAACACCAATAAGCAAGGTCAGCGAAACCCAGATCCAAAAACGCGTTTGCTGGACGCCAGACTGCATGATCAATACCGGAAAAACGGGGATAAAGGCATTGGCGGTGCCGTGAGCAACCAGCCCTGCCATGGGACGCCCGCCAGCGGCTTTCATCACCCAGGAAAAGAAAAAGGAATAGCCGCTTGTCAGCATGATAAACCCAAAGAAATTCATGTATGTCTGGCTGGTCCCGGGGATAAACCATAAGGGAATATGCCAGCATGCCCAGATCAAGGCCAGCAGCACCGAACCAAAGAAGATCCCAAAGCGCGATTCCAGGTGAGGCATGATGTATCCACGCCAACCGATTTCTTCCTGCCCGCCGCCCAGGAACACCATAATCAGCCAGTAGATCGGAAAAATATAAATATTTGGCAGTAACATGGGTAATCGTGACTGGCCCAAGAATTCAGGCAATAACCAGGCGACGATGGTGCTAAGGCCTAACACCAGAAAGATAACAAGCCAGTTGAGCAGGCCAAAACGAAGGTCAAAAAAGCTTTTAATATAACGCCCGACGGCTCCCCTGCCCTGTATGGTTCGCAATGAAACAAAGGCGGCCACGGCCGGGCCAAAGGCAGCAAGTATGGAAACCGGGGTTGTAATGACGGCCAGCAGCTGTTTATCAATCGGGATCACTTGGTAGCCGGCGAGCACCAAGACAAGCCAAATTGCCCAAGACCAGGCAAAGGCGACGACAAAAAACCTGAGTGGAAATTTTTCTTTCATGCTACATTTTATCATAGGCTTGCGGCTGAGTGCCATCAATATCGACGAAACCATAGTCCAATGCCAACTGAGCTGCAGAAAAAACCCCTCCGGTCCTGGCTAACAGATTATTATCAGAGGCCAGGCAGGCAACGGCCCTGCCGCCGGCCTCGGTAATTCCCCTGACATCTTTTTCGCTGATGCTTCTTCCCGTTACGTATACGGTTGCACCGGCCTCGCCCAGACCAAGTGCGATGCCTCTCCCGACATTCCTGGTTCCGCCAGTAACCAGGGCCACTTTTCCTGCGAGTGATTTCATCCCTGCCTCCTTGTTAACAACGACCCACGGGTCAGTTTGAAAAGCCGTTATTCCCACTATTTGGCCTGGTTTGCTTGGTCACTTTAGCTGCCGCTGTGCCGTTATCTCCTGGGCAGTCGCAAAGGGGTGCGGGTACCGATCGTTTGTTTCGGTTAGCGATTTCACCCCTGGGATGTCCTTGATCTGAACGGATTGTTGCGGACAATAGTTGAGGCAAGCATAGCACATGTAACACATGGTATTCTTTTTCCAAACAGGCTGCCCTGTATGCATTTGAATTTTTTGCGACAGGCATACTTTGGCACAAATACCGCAACCGTTGC
>CAZDYA010000186.1:0-3740 GCA_964509515.1 uncultured Spirochaeta sp. | reverse complement strand
CTTCAATAAACATGCTGCCGTGGCAATGGATTTCACAGCCCTCAAGATATTTGGAGTAAAGATCCTGGCCGCATTCAATGATACCGCTTTCGTTTCCGTTCATGCCGCTTTTCAGGATTATTGAACGCCCGGCTTTCAGCCTGGCGCGACCTACGCTGTGCCCGACATGGATTTCACCACCAGCTACCACCGAAAAGCCATCCGCCACTCGGCCGGCAACGATTACCGAGCCGTCAAATTCGATGTTCCCCGTGCTGTAGTCAACATTCTTTACTTGAATGACCGGCTCGACGCAGACTGATCCGTCCACAAGTCTGGCGTTGCCATCGCAATCGGCCAGCAGGATGGTGGCATCGTTGTTCAGCCTGGTGTTTGGGCCAGCCTGCAACGCAACGATCTGGTCGTCGGTCTCGGCCTTTAGCTCTTTGCCGGAAACGGTAAAGCCATCAACCGGAGAAATTGGTTCAAGCAAGCGCGCCAGTTGTTGGTCCTTCTCGACCATCTCGATGAAATGTAATTCTTTCAGGTTCATGCGGCCAAAGTCATCGGTTAAAAACGGTTTTCCCCTATCGGTTTTGAAAAGATATTCGATCCTGTGGGCGGAGCCGAATACCGGGGCCTGCCCCCTGGCGCATACGAACCACTGCTGATAGTTGTTTTTTGAAAGTGCGCCGAGAATATTATCCTTGCAGATCCCGTGAGTAATTCCTGCAGCTTCAAGCTGTTTCACTACCTCTTCAAAAGTTGGGGGGGCTGCTCCCTTGCTGGGTGGATTGATCATTATTTGAGCAGTCATTTCGTCTTCGTCAATTTTGGTTGAAAAGCTGCTGGCGAGATTTTTGCCCTCTGGCCATTCAATCAGTTTGTGGGGGGAGCCATCGGCATCTTTTATAGCCGCCCGAATAATGGCAGCCTCGACTCGCGGCATTCGTAAAATTTTCATTCTGCTGGCTATTTCGTCTTCGTATACCCGGTCAGCTAATTGCGGGTTGATAGCCAAATAGACCCAACCGGCCTGGTAGTACAGCGAGTAACGGCCGTCGGCCCCTTTATTATGAAAATTCTGGCTATTCATGCACACTCCCTGAAATGAATATCGGCAGGCTTGCTGTCTTGTTTCAGTATACGGGAAAGGCCCTCGTCTGTGTTAGCCCTTGATTAAAACCTTGACAGGGGGGGGGTGTAAATGTAATCTAAGGCACTGGATTTGAGTGTTCGGAGGCGCAATGTCGCAGAAAATGCCGGGAGCAAAGATATTTACTCACACAGGGGTTGTTACCTCGGTAAACGGTAATTCAGTTGAAGTCGAGGTGTTCCGACCGGAAGGCTGTGGCGCCTGTTCCATGAAATCTGTCTGCGGCAATGGTGTGAACAAGAAGCTGAACGCAATCGCTCTGGGGGAATGTCAGCCTGGACAGCAAGTAAAAGTTGAAATCACCAATTCTCAGGGCTGGGCGGCATTGGCCTTTGGTATCGTGTTACCCGCGATGATGACGCTGATCGGCGCCATTGTCGGCATGAAGCTCTCGGGCAGTGAAACGGTCGCCGCGTTGGCAGGATTGGGAAGTGTTTCGGCATATTTTGGTATTTTTTGGCTTTTTAGGGCAACTGCAGATCGCAGTTTTACAATAACCGCACGCCCTCTTCCGCAATAGTGCAGGAAAGGGTGGCGGGACACAAAAATTAAGGAAGGTAAGGCACAATGGTTTCAATACTCATTGGCATTGCTGCCATGGCAGGGGTTGCCGCAATGTTTGCAGCGGTCCTGTTCTGGGCAACCAAGCGTTTTGCGGTCTACGAAGATCCAAGAGTCGATCAGGTAACCGAGATGCTGCCGGGCGTCAATTGCGGTGCCTGTGGCTATCCGGGCTGTCGACAGCTTGCAGAGGCATTCGTAAAGGGTGCTGAGAAAGGGGATATCAGCGGGATGTATTGTCCGCCCGGGGGAGCCGATGCAATGCACGCGATCGGTGCCTTTTTTGGCCTGGAGGCCGGGGCGCAGGCGCCGACAGTGGCGGTTTTGCGTTGTGGCGGTAGTAATCAGGCTGCACCGGACAAGGCTCATTTTGATGGATCATCCAGTTGTGCCTTGCAGCATGCCATGCATGCTGGCCGTTCTGGCTGTCCCTTTGGCTGTCTGGGCTGTGGCGATTGTGAAAGGGCCTGTGATTTTGATGCTCTTTATATCAATAAAGAGACAGGACTCCCTGAAATTGATGAAGATCTTTGTACCAGTTGTGGTGCCTGTGTAACTGCTTGTCCCAGAAACCTGATTCAGATTAGGCCTATTGGCAAGACCAAGAAAAACAAAAGGGTATGGATAAATTGCCGCAATACCCAGAAGGGTGCGGTTGCAAAAAAGAACTGCAGCGTTGCATGTATAGGCTGTGGAAAATGTGTCAAGGTTTGTGAATCCATAGTAAGCGCGATCACCATGGAGAATAATCTGGCTTATATAGACCCGGATATCTGCATTTCCTGCGGTAAATGTGTTGTGGTTTGCCCAACCAATGCGATTGCGGCTAACTTTTTGCCCCCACGGCCAAAGAAGGAGGTTGCCGATGTCAAGGAATAAGACCTTTCACAGAGGTGGTATTCATCCTCCTGAAAACAAACTGACCGCTGACAAGGTGGTTACCGTTGCCCCCATCCCGGAAACCGTTTGGGTTCCTCTTTCTCAGCATATTGGAGCGCCTGCGCAGGCTGTTGTCGAGAAAGGCGATGCGGTGAAGGTAGGGCAGTTGCTGGCCAAACAGCAGGGTTTTGTCTCTGCGCCGGTGCATTCGCCGGTTTCCGGTACAATCGTCAAGATTGACGAGGTAGCCGGTTTTACTGGGTATTCACAGCCAGCCATTCAGATCAAGACCGATGGGGACCAGTGGCTTGATAGCATCGACCGCTCAGATGTGCTGATTAGTACTATTGAAGGTACTCGCCAGGAATTGGTGCAAAAAATAGCCGAGGCCGGAATTGTTGGTCTTGGCGGTGCGGCCTTCCCCACAAGCGTTAAACTCAGTGTTCCTGCCGGCAAAACAATAGATTCGCTTGTAATTAACGCTGTAGAGTGCGAGCCTTATCTGACTGCCGATCATCGCGTTATGCTTGAACACGCACGCGAGGTGCTGGTTGGCGTCAGGATATTGATGCGGGCCCTGGAAGTCAAAAAGGCCTTCGTTGGCATCGAAAACAACAAGCCAGATGCAATCGCGATCATGAAAGAGACGATAGCCAATATCGGAGCGGCCCCAGAGGGCGAAATATCGGTTGTCGGCCTGAAAACCTTATACCCCCAAGGGGCTGAAAAGCAGTTAATCAAGGCTGTGTTGAATCGCGAAGTCCCCAGTGGCAAACTTCCTTTGGATGTAGGTGCTGTTGTAAGTAATGTCGGTACGGCTTACGCGGTTTATCGTGCTGTGCAGAAGCATCAGCCGTTGGTGCAAAGGGTAATAACGGTTACCGGAACCGGAATTACCCGGCCGGGGAACTTCCTGGTAAGAATTGGTACCCCGGTAGAGGATTTGATCGAATTGGCTGGTGGTATGCCGGCCGATGCAGGCAAGGTTATTGCTGGCGGCCCGATGATGGGGCAAACCGTCGGTATTCTGTCGGCCCCGGTTGTCAAGGGGACCTCCGGTATTCTTGTGCTTGGCAAGGCAGAATCACGCCGTCCCGAGGTCACGCCCTGTATCCGCTGTGGTCGTTGTGTAAATGTTTGTCCGATGGGGCTTGAGCCGTATATT
>CAZDYA010000185.1:0-3742 GCA_964509515.1 uncultured Spirochaeta sp. | reverse complement strand
AGGGAGGGGAGGACGCAGCTCCAGGTATCCACATCGCCGGCTAGGCGAATGGGACTGAACAGGGAGGGCTGCTGGCTATGCATTCTCATAGTGCCATAGAAAACCGTATTCTGTATTTTCTTTGCCGGCAAGAGGACGTTTTGGCCTCCCTAAAGGAGAGTCAGGGCATCCATCTGGCGGGAATTGATTCGGCATCAATGTGTGCTTATCGAGCCGAGGTCGAGAAGGATCTAATTGTCCAGTTTGAGCAGCTTCAGGTAGTTCTGGACGCGCTTTTCGTGCAATTGGGCGACAAACGCGGCTCTGATTTGATCGCAGCAGCAGTTCGACGGCTGGAAGCATCAATGTTGGAAGTTAAAAATAATCAGAGCAATATCCTGAAAGCGGCCAAACGTCAGCAGCAGGCCCTGGCAAGCAAACGCAGCTTACTTAAGCTGCCGTTACGGCACCGTGCCGTATTTTCTGAGGCTGTTTCCGCCGGCATGGTGGATATTTGCGGATAAAATCCGTTATTATCAGGCATGAACCAACAAAGCCTTTTTATTCTGGATGGTTATAGCGTAATTTACCGATCATATTTTGCCTTTATTCGTAATCCTTTAAGAAATTCACGCGGGCAAAACACCTCTGCCGTATTTGGATTTTTGCGTACCCTGCAGCAGCTATTTAGCCGCTATAATCCAGGCTATTTTGCAGTAGCTCTGGATTCCATCGGGCCGACCTTTCGACATGAACAATATCCTCCATATAAGCAAACCAGGGATAAAACCCCAGATGACCTGATTCGACAGATCCCTGTTATTGAGTCTTTGCTGGATGCTCTCGGGGTTCCACAGATTCGGGTCGAGGGCTACGAAGCCGATGATGTGATGGCCAGCTATGCCGAGATGGCACGGGAAGCAGACATGACCTGTTATGTTGTTTCAGGGGATAAGGATTTGCTTCAGCTTGTTGGTGGATCAGTCACCGTGCTCAAGCCCGACAAGGGCGGGCTTGTTGAGATGAATGGTGATACTGTATTGGAATCATGGGGGGTCAAGCCTGATCAAATACTGGATTACCTTTCCCTGGTGGGTGACAGCTCGGATAATGTTCCTGGGGTAAAAGGGGTCGGAGCCAAGACGGCCGCCAGTTTGCTTACCCAGTTTTCTACGCTTGACGGAATTTACGCCAATCTTGAGCAGGTAGGTTCAGTTTCACAGCGCAAGAAATTAACAGAAGGCAAGGACAGTGCTGTTTTGAGTCGTGATTTAATCAGGCTTGTAAGGGATATCCAGCTGCCGCTTTCGATCGAAGAATTAAAGGTAAACGGGTTGGACTTTGCCTCTGCTGCGCCAATACTGGCGCAAGAGGATATCAAGCAGCCGGATGTTGATATGGTATCAAACGACAGGATGGCAGGCAAAACCGGCAACGTGCCGACTGCCGAAAAAATCAAAGAAATTACTCGCAAGGAAGAGGACGTTTTTAGGCCAGAGGACAGTCGGCAAGGTGAATACGAACTGGTGCAAAATGTGGAGGCTGCCAAAGCCTGGCTTGATGGAGCAAGGAAGGCTGGGCGTTTTGCCTTTGATACCGAGACTGACTCGCTGGACGAAATGACTGCCAGGCTGGTTGGTTTTTCCTTGAGTTATGAAGAAGGTCGGGGCTGTTATTTTCCCATGCTTGGGCCTGAAGGCGAGGTGCTGCCAGCGTCCGAGCTGATGCCTTTGCTAAAGCAATTACTGGAGGATGCGAATGTCTTTTGTATTCTGCAGAATGCAAAATTTGATTACAAAGTACTGGTGAGGCATGGTATCACCATTGCCAACATTGGTTTTGACACCATGCTCGCGGCCTGGCTTGTCGACGCTAGCGCAAATACCTTCGGGATGGATGCTCTGGCCAGGCAGTATCTTGGTTACCAGACGATTCCTTATTCCGAGGTTGTCGGCAAGGGCCAGACCTTCGAGCAGGTCTCGCTGGAGCTTGCCGCTCGCTATGCAGGCGAGGATGCGGATATTACATTGCGTTTGTATAGGGTTCTGCAGCAGAAGCTGGAACGTAAAAATCTGGATCAGCTTTTTCGGGAATTGGAAATGCCGTTGGTACCTCTGTTGGCCAGGATGGAATTAGCCGGAATAAAAATTGATGCCCAAAGACTGCAAAAAAGCAGCGAGTTGCTGGATAAGGGTATGGCCAGTATACAGACTGAATTGTTTGAGTTGGTAGGTCGGGAATTCAACATACAGAGTACAGCGCAGCTGCAGACCATATTGTTTGAGGAAAGAGGGCTGAAACCGATCAAAAAAACCAAGACGGGTTACTCCACTGATGTGTCTGTTCTTCAGGAGCTGGCCTATGAAGACCCCGTGCCTTCCTTGGTGCTGGAATTCCGACGGCTGGCCAAATTGAAATCCACTTACGTTGATGCCTTGCCAAAACTTATCAATCCGGAAACTAACAGGGTGCACACGCATTATATCCAGACCGGTACGGCTACGGGGCGTCTGTCCAGTAAGGACCCGAATCTGCAGAACATTCCTATACGTGATGAGGACGGGCGCAACATCCGGCGTGCCTTTATCCCTGAAGATGGCAACGTTTTTATTAGTGCCGATTACAGCCAGATTGAACTGGTGGTGCTGGCTCATCTAAGTGATGATCCTGGTCTGCGGCAGGCCTTTGAGCAGGGCAAGGATGTACATAGCACTACCGGCGCCTTGATTTTTGGCCTTGATCCCCAGCAGGTAAGCTCAGAGCAGCGCCGCATCGCCAAGACAATAAACTTTGGTGTTATGTACGGGATGTCGGCTTTTAGGCTCAGTCGCGAGTTAAGAATTCCTCGCAAGGATGCTGAACATTTTATTGAGACGTATTTTAGAACTTATCCGGGAATACAACGCTTTATCCAGGAAACGGTAAGCCAGGCTGAGGCTACCGGGCACACCTCAACGCTTAGAGGTCGTCAGCGGGAGTTGCCGGCAATATATAGCAAAAACAAGAACGAAAAAAGCGGGGCTGAGCGCATAGCGGTGAATACACCGATCCAGGGCACAGCGGCTGATATCATGAAGCAGGCCATGTTGAATGTTGACAATCGTCTGCAAGCTGAAATGGCCAAGGATGAAGGCCTGCAAGGGACCAAGATAATTTTGCAGGTGCATGACGAGATTATCGTTGAGTGCCCAAAAGGTGCTCAAACCAGGGTAATGGATATCCTGAAACAGGAGATGGTCGAAGCGTCAAATTTGCGCATCCCATTGACAGTTAATGTTGAATGCGGAGAGAGCTGGGGGGATATGCACTAATGGTACTAGGCCTGACCGGAAAGTATTGTGCAGGAAAAAGCACGGTTTCCAGCTATCTTGCAAAGCGGGGCTGGCTTCATATCGATGTTGATAAATTGGGTCACGAGGTCCTTGAGCAAGAAAAACAGGCGGTAGCAGGATTTTTTGGGCCGGTAATTCTTAAAGAGGACGGCAGTGTTGATCGCCAGGCGCTTGGGGCCATGGTTTTCGCCGATTCACAGAAACTTGCCCAGCTTGAGCGGATTCTTCACCCTGCGATGAAAAGCAAGGTGGCGGCCATTATTCAGGATAATCCCAAAGCCATGATTGTAATAGATGCGGCGATCCTTTTTTCCATGGGCTTGCATGAATTATGTCAGCAGGTGATTTTTGTTAGTGCGCCCCAGCTCATCAGGTATCGCCGGGCAGTTCGTCGGGACGGGGTCGGTATTGGGGAATTTTTAAAGAGGAAC
>CAZDYA010000184.1:0-3766 GCA_964509515.1 uncultured Spirochaeta sp. | reverse complement strand
CCATAAGACCTCACTGACTTGCCGGCATTCATCAAATAGCGGTCACTTCCGGTGTCCTGCAAAAACTGGCGAAAACGCTTGTTGTGACCCGGCATCTTCATGGTGGCATCAAATGAATTATCCTTGTTGGTAAACTTTATTTCACCAGACATGTCAAGGTAATTTTTAGCTGAGTCCCTGGTGACAATAAATGGCAAGGCATTGGCACTGACCAACAGGTAATTTAGCAAGATGTTGCCGGTTCGGTGGTTGCCCTCCAAAAAGAGCTGGGGCTGGCTCAAAGCCCTGGTATAGAATCCGGTTGCAATCTTGTGCGGATTACCGCCCTGCCTTTTTTTTAGCACCCATTCTTTTATAGGTGTTATCTTTTTCAAAAAGCTGTTTCTGGTTTCCGTCAGATGCTGATAGTACTGCGACCTGGTTTCCGGATTTGTCCCGCACAGAACAATATGATTCATTTCAAGCAAGGCATGCAGGCCCGCAGGTGTGAACAGATCCATCTTTTTCCGCAAAAGGTCATTCAAAAAGCGGTAAGCCTCGACGATATGAGCTACCATGTCATCGGTAATATCCTCTCGTCTCATTGCCAACTCACTATTGATGCGTTCAAAATCGGCCTGGAAGCCCTTAAGATCTTCCTCTATTGTTTCCAGATTAAAAATCATTGAAACCTTCCGCTGATATAATCGGCAGTTGCCTGCTGCATTGGCTGCATAAAGAGCTTTTGCGTCAAACCCTCCTCGATCAGTCTACCATGCAAAAAGAAAAGCGTCCTGTCACTAACCCGCGAGGCCTGTTGCACCGTGTGCGACGAAATAATGATGGTAATCTCCTGCTTAAGCCGTTCACACAGCTGCTCTATCCTTCCAGTTGCAATGGGATCAAGGGAGCGGGTTGGCTCATCAAGCAAAAGCACACGCGGCTGCAGGGCCAGGGCGCGGGCAATGCACATCCGTTGCTGCTGGCCTTCGGACAGCCTGGCCGCCGGCTTGTTAAGGCGGTCACTGACCTCCTCCCACAACTCCGCGCGCCGCAGGGCCTGCTCAACAGATTCGATAATTTCGCTACGGCTTAAGCCCCCCCTCATCTTCAAGCCAAAAGCCACATTCTCCAGTATGCTACCCGGAAAGGTCGCTGGCCGCGTAAGAATCAGTCCCACCTTCCTGCGCAATTCAAGGGGATTCATCTCGCTGTAAATATCCTTGCCATCAAGGATGATACTGCCCTCCATATGCGCCTGTTCACCGCAACTGCGGTTCAAAGCCTGTAAAAATACCGATTTACCACTACCCGAAGGACCTATGCAGGCCAAAACCTGCTTGGGCGCGATATCCAGCGACAAGTCTGACAAGGCAGTCATGCCAGCAAAACTGACGTTCAAGTCTTTAATCTGAATCATGAGATTTTCTCCCCTGATGACTTATAGCGTAAGCCAAAAAATGCATTATCAGCACAAAGCCAGTCAACACCGCCAAAGCTGCATATACAGGGTCAATTCCAGAGGAACCCAGCGCTTCCTGAGCAGCAAAGTATATATGCACAGACAATGGCCTGGCTGAATGAAAAAGACTGATATCGCGGGTCAGGCTGCGTGCAATACCGACAGTCAGAATAACCGGGGCTGTCTCGCCGGCCATCCTGCCCGCCCCCCGACAAAGCGCCGCCATAAGCCCACCCCGCGCCGCCGGCATGGCCAGTTGCAGGATGGCCTGCCGCCGCGAGGCACCAAGGGCGATACCGGCGGGCGCCAGGCGCGGCGGCACCGCCTCGAAGGCCTGCCTGGCCCCACGCACCAATTCCGGTAGCAACAGCACGGCCAGCGTCAGGCAGCCGGCCAGCAATGACTGGCCCAATCCGAACAAGCGACTAAATACCAGCAGTCCAAAAAGTCCGTATACGATGGATGGAATACCGTTGAGGCTATCAATCAGTAGGCCGGAACGGCTGATAAAGGCCGGACGATGTGGGTAGTAGTGCAAAAATACAGCAATGGAAGTTCCCGCCGGCGCTGCAAGGGCCATCGGAATAATCATCAGGATGGCAGAAACCATACCGGAATAGAGCATATTCATCGAAACCAAATGACCGGCATTGAATATCAGGACCCATGCACCCTTGAAAATGATAACAGCCAGTGAACCCGCCCAGGCAATAAAAACCGCCCCGGCTATCAGCATTAACCCCCCGGCCAAGAGCTTTTCGGCAAGACTACCAAAATCAAGTGAACGCGAATAGCTCTCTTTGTTTTTTTCGGCTTGTTCACCTTGAAAGCGGCGCAGGCGCAAAATGAAAAGTTGAATCACGATAACCATTGCCAGCAACACCAGACCAAGCGATAGCAGCAACTCACCGTGCCTGCCGCTGGCAAAACCCATCTCCAGCAGCAGCGTAGCGCTAATGCTCCTGACACTATCAGTCAGCCAGAGGCTTAATTGAGGGGAGTTCCCCGCGACCATGCAAACTGCCGTTGCTTCGCCGAGCGCCCGTACCAAGGCCTGAAGAACACCGATGCGAATCCGGGGCCAGGCTGCAGGCAGGGTAACACGCCACCATATCTGAATGGTTGATGCCCCTGAATTCCTGGCCGCTGCCCTCAGGCCATCAGGAACAGAATGTACCGCGCGAATAACAACAGAAACCAGCCAGGGTAGCAGCATTAGACCCACTACCAGCATGGCAGCTGCCAGTGATAACCCGCTGGCAAATGCAGGTATTTTCTCCAGCAAGGGAACAATCCACAACAGACCAGCTGCACCATAGACGACCGAAGGCAGGGCCGCCATTACATCAGCTACTCCCCTAACCCGCGCAATCATCGCCTGGGGAACAAGCTCGGCAACAACCAGGCCCGTTACCAGCGCAAGCGGCAGGGCAACTATCAGCGCACCGGCACTGACCGCCAGGGAGGTGCTCAATAATGGTAGCAAACCAAACAGATCAAGCTGTTCGGGGCGCCACTGCACCCCCCCAAAAAATCCCCATAGCCCCTGAGGAATCCCGTTTGGCGAAAAACCGGTAAAGGCCTCAACACCCTGCCAGATCAAATAACCCAAAAAAACCAAAGACAACAAAGCCAGCACCGCAGAAAAGGTCGTCAGATAAAACCTGTCACAATAATCCATCTCCAGCCGCTGCTTATCAATTAACTGCTGATTATCCAGGCTGCGAGCAGCAAAAAACCACCTCATCTAGTGCACCGATACCCAGCCGCTGGCCACAATTGCCTGACCCTCTGCGGAAAGCACCCAATCCAAAAAATCGCGAGCCTCATTGGATAGTTCTGAATACAACACATAAAAAGGCCTGACCAGGGAGTACCTGCCGGCGGCCGCGGCAAGCGGGCCGGGAGCAATGCCGTCTACGGCGACAGCCTTTACCTCTGGTGAAATATAACCTCCCGAAACATATCCTATTGCAAAGGGATTTCTTGCTACCTGTGCCCTGACAGCAGCATTGCCATCTACCTCGCGAGCTCCTGCACGTAGAAGACCGGCAAAACCTATCATTGATTCAAAGCTTGATCGGGTACCAGAGCCTGGTTCGCGGGAAAAAACAACTACCGGCTGATCAGTCCACCCCAGCTCATGCCAGGACACTATATTGCCCAAAAATATGGCCTGAATTTGCCAGGTCTGCAATGCCTGTAGCGGGTTTTCCGGGTGCACAATCACAGCAACAGTATCCCGACCAATCAACACCTTCTGAATCCCGTCGGCTTCCTCATCCGCTTTCACTTCACGGCTGCTCATTCCCAAATCACTACTAC
>CAZDYA010000183.1:0-3771 GCA_964509515.1 uncultured Spirochaeta sp. | reverse complement strand
TTCCTGTACTGGATAAGCATGATTGCCTGCTACAAATGCTGGCTGACGGAATGCAGGAAGCCCGAGTATCTGACCAGACAGACTCATGGCAGCCAGGCCAAAAAATCGCACGTCCGGCCATCGTCTTTTGCAACAGTCGCAGCGGCTGCGAATTGTTAGCCGCGGAGTTGCAGCAGGATCATGGCAAGGAGGTACAGTACTACCATGCTGGTCTGAGCAGACAGGAAAAGGAAAAAATCGAAAGCTGGTTTTATGATAGCCATGAGGGGATACTGGTCAGCACCACGGCCTACGGCATGGGCGTAGACAAACAGAATATTCGTAGCGTTATCCATTACAACATGCCGCAGTCGCTTGAATCATGGTTGCAGGAAGCAGGACGCGGGGGCCGTGATCGGCTGGCCTTCCAGGCGATATTGCTTATAGCTCCTACCGATCTGCTAGAACCAATCAACGAAAAAAAACAGCCCTTCTCTGCAGGTCGAGCCAGGCAACTGCTGGCATGGCTGTTAGAGGACGGCTGCGTCAGGCTTAATCTTTTGCGACGGCTTGGGGTGGATGTTGATAGCCAGCAATACAGCTGTTCCGGTTGCAGCTATTGTAACCAAAAAGCTGTAGGGGAAGACAAATCATACTGGCAGCGTATCATGACGCTGAACAGCAGGCTTGCCGGCCGGCGTCTGCATGGGGAAAAGCAGGGGCTGGTAAGTCAATGGCTAAGCCAGCAGTTCTATTGGGAGAATACGCTTTTACCAGGCAGGTGGGTTCGTTCACTTCCGCGCATGCCTGAATGGAGCGAGGGAGTAGCCGAGAACGCTGTGAATCAAATCTGGGGTGTTCCGGCTCGGGTTCAAGGGCAGTTCAAGACCTTGCTACAAAGGCACACCACGACCTGGCACAATTGATTATTTCAAGGCTTTGCCATAGTCTTGTTGGGCAGGAGGCATAGCGTTGTTTACCTTGTCATCACGTGGGGTTTATGGAATGACCGCCATGCTCGAACTGGGCTTGCGGGTGGGAACAGGTCCGGTTCAAATCAAGGATATTGCCGCCGCCCACCGTATCCCCCAGCACTACCTGGAACAAATCCTGGCCAGCCTGCGCAAGGCCGGTCTGGTCGAAAGCTTTAGGGGCAAGCAAGGCGGCTACCAGTTAGCCAGCCGTCCCGATCAAATACGCGCAATAGATATCCTTGGCTGCCTGGAGGGAGGGCTTTCGGTCAGCAATACCGATTCGCCACTTGCCTTTTTTTTTGACCGGCTGGAGAATTCAATCGGGACAAGCATTGATGTATCCCTTGATGATCTGATAAATCAATACCGTCAGCAACAGAAAAACCTGCACTACTCCATCTAGAATTATTCTGCTATCAAACAACGTACATCGCCGCCGATTATGCCGGATGTAGTAAAAAGCTTTTGATTGAACTGCCATGAGCTTGCGGTGAAAAAATCAGGATAGGCCTGATAAAAGGCATCGATCTGCGGTTTATATGCTGGCATGCTATTTGTCAGGCGGCTGCGAACACGCTCTGCGAAATACCACTGATTGACCCTGTGCGGATATTGTAATAAATAGGCTTGCAACTCGTTAATGACCAGGTACTCATCTTGTGGTGAATAATGCATGTACTGCATGAAGATCCGCCAGAACTCACGCTGCTGCTGATTCATTTCCTGATGCCAAAAATCCTCGATAAAATCAGCAAAGCTCGGGTTGGCATAAAAGACCCCGTGCATGGCCTCGTGGCTAAGCAGCAGCAGGCGATGGCCATTGCCAAACGGGGAATCCTGACTTATCGACAAGACACCCCCTGGCCCTGCCTGCCAGCCATTGGGGACACGACGAATAATGCCAGCGCTTTCAGCTACCTCTCGCAATAGCTCTTCCTCTGGATTCAGCACAAAGCTCTGATCGGCCGCTGCCTGAAAAAAATCTGCCAGACCATTGCCATTATAATTATGGGCATTATAGCCATGGCGTCCTTCAAGCTGTTGATTAGTCAATAGCCTCCCCTGAAAGCCCTGCTTCTCAACAAAGAATGCAAGACGCTTGAAAAACCGCGCCTGGGTTTGATAATCAGTCATGTCAAAAAGCAGGACCTCGGGATAAAGGCTCCATGAAAAAAGTTCAAAATCTTTTTGACGCCACTGATCCCTGGGGTATAGAAAAATGGTGCCCGCGTCGGCTGGTAAAGGGCTTGGCGGTTCTGAACATTCAACATGATGGCGTCCAATAGATAGCAGCCTGAATCCCGCGGGGGCATCAGTAAATAAAATGCTTTCCGGCACTCCCCCGATTACCGGCTGGTACAAAAAAACCTTGTTAATCCCGGGGCGCAGCATCAGTTTGAAATCTTTGCTTGTACCTCCGTTTGAAATTATCTGCAGACCGCAGGCGACCGGTACCGGAACCTCGCTGGGCGACGATTCCAAATCTTCCATAGCTTTGAACGATGGCATACTGTACTCTATGTACAGACTTTGTACGTTGGTATTTTGCGCCTGAGTACCATCATGGTTACGCAACAGGTTTGAAAGGCCTGTTGCTCTGGCTGCTTCCGCTTCCCATGTTACTCCAATGGGAAACTGCTGCAGTGGTTCTTCATTCGGGTCGGCTGAAACACCTGATAAAACAATGGCCTCTAATGGTGGGGAAAAATGCAATGAGGCCGGTGCATCCTTTGAAGCGCTAAATGATGCGCCAAAAAAACCTATGGCTGCCAAGGAAACATCAGCCGGATGGTCCAATTCAAGCTCAACCTTGCTGTTAACATCGGCCGCCTTTGGAATGCTTTGGGAAGACCTTATCTGCCCCTGTTCATCAAGGGTAAAGATTTGATCAGGCCTGACTCCGGCAGGCAAACGCAAGCGCATGCGGTGCCCGGCAGGAATAAGTTGGGGATCGCGGGGCCTATGTAGCAGGCAGGTATTGTCATTTTCGGAAAGGGCCTTATCCATTATCAGGTTTTGCGGACAATCATAAACCCTTAGCCCTATCCTCTTCCCCGATTCATCGCGCCACTGGACATGTGAACGGGGGGCAATAAGGAAACAGCTTCCGAACAAAAAGGCGATAATGACAGCCAGCGTAATGTACGCAAGCGATCTATTTGTCACAGGATTTCGTGGGCCATGACCAGGTTAAGGGTGCTTCTGGTCAGCATGTCTGCGATCTCGAATCGACGCTCAGCATTCTGACCATCCTCCAGCAAAACCTGAAAACGGCCATCGAAGCCTTCCGGTAATTCGGCCAGGTCAAATAGCAAGCGCATTATTCCCCTGGCGGAGGGCTCAAATCTTCGATTGATGGCAAACAAGGCACTGGACAAACCGCGGATAAAACCGGCCAAGGCAATACGCTGAAAAATGATGTCATCGCGATAAACAGCCGCGCCATAGTCAGCAAGATGGTGCTCAACCCGGCGCATAAAAAAATCAACCAGGGTGTTCCATACGCAGGCATCAATGTTATTAAGACGTTCCTGCAACTGGGAAAACCAGTCTGAAGTGGAATAGATCAGCTGCGATTCGGCTATCCTGAACATCGGATAAGTACCCTCTTCACGACTGATAAACCTTACTAATGAATCCGGCTGATCAGGCTGTGGTAATTCGGCAACACCCTTGTAGTCAACGCGGACTGGTATATCCTGCACCAGGAAACGATCTTTGTTATGAAACGGCGAACTCTCAAAGCCGCCAGCAAAATGAAAAGACTGGATGCGCATATCAGCTGAGGGCAACTGTCCATTGGCATACACATCAAAAC
>CAZDYA010000182.1:0-3786 GCA_964509515.1 uncultured Spirochaeta sp. | reverse complement strand
ATATGAACCGTACCAGCGCCTGGGAGCAGGAAATAATTGCGGCCCAAAGAGAGCTATATCTGGCGTCGGCCAGTCAGCAAATTCAGCCGCTGATTGTACAACTGCAGGGCTTCGAGGATAGCCTGACGGCTGCCGAGGCCGATTTGCAGGGTGTAGAAGAAGACCTGGTCTTACGCCGCTTTCCCCAGCGGGCCTTGCCCATCCTTGAGCGTACCGAAACCGAATCAGCAACAGCCGAGGCTGCCTTGACTGAGCACCTGGCTTTTTTACAATCATTGCCTGCCGATGTCATGGAAGATGAACGCCTGCAGGCCGAGTTGCTGCAGGCAGAACAGCAGTTGCAGCGGGTACAGGCGGCCCGGGTCAGGGTTGCGTCCCTGCTTGAGCAGACCAGACAGGCAATACAGTTGGCGGATAATGCTACAGCCGAAGGCCGCTTGCTGTTGCAGCAGGCCAGGCAGGCCTTGTCACGCCGCGATGTTGATCGCGCCCGGGCCTTGTTAACCCAGGCTGACAATCGTTTTATTGATGCCCTGGAAATTCGCTATGATAACGAAACCAGACAGAATTTCGCTGGGCTGGTGGCTACTCTGGGAGAGGAAATTCTGCAAACCCAGACCATTCTGGTGGTTGAGCAGGTTCGTGAAAGGATTACCCAAGGCCGGGCCTTATTCCAGCGCGATGATTTTTTTGCGGCCGAGCAGCTACTACAGGAAGCACAGGATTTATGGGACAGCGTCAACCCTGGGCAGGCTAATGCCGAAATCAGAAACTGGCTAGGTCTTATCAGGGCTGCTTTGAATCTGCAAACCAACCGTGAAATAACCGAAGACAGCCCATTATACTTTACCCTGGTTCCATACCTCGATCGGGCGGCTGAGCGCTATGCTCAGGGGGTTTCCCTTTTGTCACAGGGCAGGGATGCGGCGGCGGCAGGTTTATTCACCTTGGCAGAGGACGACCTCAATGCTGTTATTTCGGCCCAGCCATTTAATCAGGAAGCCAGGGTAATGCAGCTGCGTATTCAGCAGAATATCGATCCACAGGGATTTCGGGAAACCTTCCGTATCCGGGTTGAAGACGCCCTGGAAAGACGGGCCAGCGATCCTCAGTCTGCCTTGGTTGATCTTCAGGACTTGTTAACCTTGCAACCTGATTACCCGGGTATTGAGCAAGCCATCTACCAGTTAGAGATTACCCTGGGGCTGCGGCAGGCCCCCATTGATCAAACCGATATTATTGCCAGCCGTAATCTGGTCGCCAGGGCCAGACGGGTTGCCGCCGGTGGTTCAAGGGAACAGCTGCAGGCTGCAGTCAGCTTGCTGGAAGAGGCGATTGAAATCAATCCCGAAAATCAGGATGCTGTGGTATTGCTGGATCAATACCGTATATCGATTGGTGGACAGGTAACTGCAACAATCAGTTTTGATGCGCAACAGCGATTCCGACGGGCAGAAAGCCTGTATCTGGAAGGAGACATCGCGGCATCTTATGCTATAGTTCAACAGCTGTTGCAAAGCGAGCAGAATCGGCGATATACGCCGTTAATCAACTTACAACGCCGACTGGAAACCCGTTTGGGAATTTAGCCGGAGAGAAGGTTTTTTTGGTCAAAAGATATTTGGTTTTAGCAATAATCTTTCTCACCTTATTTTTTCCAGTATATCTGTCGGCGTTTGAATTCTTTAATGAACCAGCGATTTTGAGACAGCAGCAGGTGCGTTTTCCGCAGGCCGGAAGCCTGAATGGTCAAATAATTGTACTGTATCAAGAGGTCACTGAGTCTGACGAGGGTTGCGGACAGATAGTACTCAGGGCTTTGAGTAGTCGGCTTGGAAAAGAGTGGTCGGAGCCTAAACAGTTGGGCCAGCCGATTGTATATCGCAGCGATAGTCCGCCAGCGGTTTACAGTGCGGTTTTCAATAAAGGGGCGCTCTATCTGGCAATCGCCGAAGGTGTTGATAGGGTCGGTATCTATCGGATCTCTGATACATCATTCAGAATGGAGCTTGTACAGCAGATACAGACCGATAGTGGGTTTGTTGCCCCTCGTTTATTTGTGAATCGTGATGGCGGGATGTTTTTGTTTGCCAGCCGTCATAAGGACTTCCGCATTGATATATTCCTTTCACGCAGCGAAGATGGGCGCCGTTGGTCAGACTTTGAGCAGTTCTCGGTTGATCCCAACAAGTCTTTGAACTTTAATCCGTCATACATTCGCCACAACGGCAATGATATAGTTGTTTATCAGGCGCTGGACCCGACGGTTGCTGGCGCTTATCAGCTTTACGTTCGCCATTCTTCGGATAACGGTCAGAATTGGTCAGAGCCTGAACATTTGACAGATTTTGCCCCCGGCGGTAATCAGCCAAATGCCTTCGATAACCAGAGACCAGAGTTATATCTTTTTGACAATCAGGTTTTGGTGGCATGGGAGCGGCGCTTTGGGGCGCAAACCCGTCACGTTTTTCTTGGGACGCTCGCCAACAACTTTCGTTTTCAGGATTTGCCGCAACAGGTATCCACCGGTTTCAGTAATGCCAACGCACCGCAACCGCTTCAGATTGATGATGAGTTATATGTCATCTGGACACAGAGCCGTTCCGACGGCGACCGAATCGTTATGGCACGGCAGCAGGGCTTTGATTGGGCCCCCGAGATTTTGGGGCAGGATATGGGTGGTTCCGCGGGCTTTCCCAGTTTTGTTTTGCATTCAGGGCGCAAGCATTTCTTTTGGCAGAACAGAAGCGGTGACAGGTCATCTTTAGTCCATCTGGCCCCTGACCAGCAGGTTGATCCTCCAAGGCTCAGGGCAGTTAATTTCCCTGCCGGCGGTCGCTCCCGCCAGAGTCAAATCGAGGTGGCAATAACGCCGCCTGATGATCCTTCAGGCTACGCTTCTTATGAATACAGCTGGTCACAAAGTCAAAACCGGCTGGTGTGGACGAAAGGTAATCCGCTGGAAAGTGGGCCACTACAGTTAGAAAGTGATGCTGATGGTCAGTGGTATTTGAATGTCCGTGTATCCGATGGTGCTGGAAACTGGTCGGAAGCGTCAAGCATTGGTTACGAGAGGGATACCAATCCGCCAGCCGCGGTCAGTTTTATTACTCCAGAGATGGATGAACAGGGTTACCTAAGTTCAAATACCTATAACGTAGAATGGCTTCCTCCCGATGATCCGAATATCAGCAATTACGTCTACCGCTATCAGCGTTTGGCCGATCTTGGCCAGATCGAATTGCCAATGCAATTGCCCGAAGTCGACAAGGAAAATCTACCGCCGCCACCGCCAGGAAATCGCTTGAATGCCAACACCTTTTCCCGGCGCAATGAAGATAACGGTCTATGGGTGCTATCTGTTTCAGCCGTTGATGATGTTGGAAACATTGGTGAGCCATCTCATTTGATTCTGCCGTTGAACAAGTATGTTCCGGTCACCATTGTAAGAAGGGTTGAACTGCAGACCGATGCCGTAGGCCGTATTGATATTTCTATCCTGGGGCGGGGTTTTACCGCCGATGGCCGAATCAATGCTATCCGTATGGAAAATATCGAAACCGGTCAGCAGGTTTATGAATTCCAGGATGTAAATTCAGATTACCAGATTTCCAGTGACAGGCGCATTGATAATCTGCTGATTCCGCGGCCATTGCCTGGAAGATACCGTCTTGTACTGGAACATGATACGCGTGGTTTATACAGGGTCGCGACTCCATTGGAGATCGAGGCAGCCGGGACTGTCAAAATTGGCGATTTTTCTACCCGGCCCAGTCCGCAATGGGT
>CAZDYA010000181.1:0-3824 GCA_964509515.1 uncultured Spirochaeta sp. | reverse complement strand
GATTATTCTTATACAGATGATCTTTCCCTGTTCGATCGAGCCAGTTTTCGTGCTAAAAGCTTGGATAAAAAGATGCCGTAGTGCGGATATTGCCTTGTTACCTCAACAAAGGCCTTGCGGCTTATTTTTATCAACTTGGCATCGCCGTCAGAGATTACGGTAGCACTGCGGCGGTTGTTTAGCAGAAAGCTCATTTCGCCCATAAAGATATCAGCTGGTGAGAGGCTGCCAACTACCTTGCCGTTATGATAGACAGAGAACTGTCCGGCAGCGATATAATACAGGAAGTCACCTCGTTCCCCTTCTTCAAACACCTTGTCGCCTTTTTTTGGATAGATGGTTTCGGCGTCGGAAAAACCCTGGGGGGTGTCCTTGGTTGTGTTTTTATTGTGTTCGATGACCAAGGTGACTTCGTTGCCCTTGTCGTTATAGGAAATATTGCCAACCATGCTTTCTGCCATGGCTATGCCGCGGCCATGAAAGGAAAATATGTCCTGTTCAGCGGTTTTCTTGCGGATGGCACTGACATCAAAGCCTTCACCTTCGTCACGAATGGTGAAAACGGTTTTGTCATCACTCGATTCCCACGCGAACAGAACCCGCTTGGCGGAAATGGCCGGGTCCTCGCAGCGTTCCTGGATAAGCTCAACAACACTGAGGCCTCGCCCCAAGGCCTCTGATTTTTCTTCGTAAGTAATTCCACAGTTGCCGTGCTCGATGGAGTTGATGATCAATTCGGAAAGGGCCAGGTGCAGTTTCATCTTTTCACCGGCATCTATCAGTCCCATTTGAACTAGGCTGGTGGCCGGCATACCGGCGTAGATCGGCACTGACAAGGTGTCATTTTCAATAAGAAAGGAACCGCTGTTGCGGTCAATGAAATGGCTGGAGACTTCGCGCTGAAAAATCAGTTGCCAGTTCTCCAGAATGATATTGATGCATTTCATAAGATGACTGTTGATGCGGTTGTAATCCAGTAAAACCAGCAGGTTAAGATCGCGGAGTTTTTCGCTGATTTCCTGTTCATCCTGCTTTGAGCCGTCAAAGAGTCCGATTATACCAAAGCTGTGCAGCCAGGAATCGGTGTGCACCTTTTCGATAATGGTATCGAGGCTAATATTCTTATCGGCACAGTTAATTAGTACCAACTCGGGTAAATCATAGTTGATAGATTCTTGTATTTTTTCTTCGCTGGAGATCATCTGAATGGTATATCCCAGCTTTCTGCCCATTTTTTTGTATGATTCCCTGATAGTTTCCAGCAAACTGTTGTCCGAGTTAATCAGTGTGATAAGACCCATACTGCCTCCGTTGGTTTGGTGCTATTCCAGGCGCCTCAATGCTTCTATGATGGAAGGGTGGCGAAGGCCCTGCTGCAGGAAGGCCTGTAATGCCGATATTGCCTCCTTGCGTTTGTTCAGCGTCAGCCAGGCTTCTGACAGGGCAAGGAAAAACCGGTGATTATGCGGATCCTGCTTGGTAAGCGGCTCGAGTGTTTCGATGGCCATTTCGGCCTGGTTGTTGCGGATGCGTAGATATGCCAGCCCTAAAACGGCGTAGACATCAAATTCAATCTCTAATGCAGCGGTGTAATAGCGCTCGGCTTCTACAAAACGTTCCATCTTTCGGCATGCATCGCCAGCACGAGTCAGGATTACCTTGTTGTCGGCTTCTTTTTTTAGCAGCCTATCCCAAAGATCCAAAGCCTTTTCGGGCTCGTTTAAGCCGCGGTAGCAGTCGGCCAGTCCGAACAAGGCATAGAAATTTCTTCCGTCCTTTGCCTGGGCCATTTCGAAGTAGGGAAGGCCCTCTGAAAACCTGCGCATCTTGCGGTAACAGTTTCCGATTGAAGTTAGAATGCGAATGTCGGGGTTGGACTTGGTGATCTCCAGCACCCGCAGCCAATATTGCAGGGCACCTGAATACTCCTTGAAGTCATAGTGCAAATGACCCAAGCCAATCAAGGCGTAGAGGTTGTCTTCCTGTAATTCGAGGACCAGATCGTATAGTTCCTTGGCGCGGCGAAAATTACGAGCCTTGCGGTGTGAATCAGCAACCCGGGTTAGAACTGTAACATTGCGGTCGTCGTGTTCAAGATAGCGTTCCCAAATATCGGCCGCTTCGCGGTAGCGGCGCATGGCGGCCAGGCTGTCAGCCAGGCCGAAAAGGGCATAGTTGTTTTTTGGGTGATGCTCAAGGCATTTGGAATATGTTTCGGCTGCGGTGCTGAATTGCCGGCGCTTGCGTTGGGCGTCACCAAGCCCTACCAGCGCATAGTTATTGGTCGGATCAATTTCAAGAATTTTATTGAAATATGTTTGAGCATCCTGAACAAAGTTCTGCCGCATTAGCTGGTAGCCTTTTTGTGACAGCTCGGTGATATGGCGCTCTATTTCTTTTTCCTCATCGCTATTTTTAATATCATTATCATCAATCATCAGACATCATCCTCTGCCAGCCAGTGTCGCACGATTTGGGCCATCTTTTCCAGCTCTGGGCCGTAGTTTCTTTCACTACCGGCCAGCCAGTACATTCTGAAGGCCTCCAGCGGCTGCTTTTTGGAGCGGTAATGGTCACCAATGCGAATTAGTCCATCTCCGTAACCAACGGTAATAAAAACCCGTTTGGCCTGCTCAATGCGACCGTTGTTAAAAAGTTCGTTGCCCTTGCGGATCAATGCAACCCGGGTAGCGCTGTCAATGTGAGAAGGTCGTTCGTCGCCGGTTTTTATGAAACCGCTATGCTGGTGCTGTTGCATGGCAAAACCTACAGACTGCCCTTGGTTGACATGGCCTGTGATCCCTTTTGCGCCTTAGCTGCCTGGTTCAGGGCTATCCCAAAAGCCTTGAAGATGGCCTCGATAATGTGATGCGAATTTTCGCCCCAGCGGCAATGCAGATGCAGGTTGCATCTGGCGTTGCTGACAAAGGCCTGAAAGAATTCACGGAAGAGGCTGACATCTAGCTGGCCAACAAAGGCTTGCGGCCAATGAGTCTGATATACCAGATAAGGCCGGTTGCAGAGGTCAATGACGGCTTCGCACAGGGCGTCGTCCATGGGTAGCACCATGGACCCATAACGGCGGATCGCCGGTATTGCAGTGTAGAGCTTGCGCACGGCTTCCCCCAGGACGATACCTAGATCTTCAACAAGATGGTGTGGGTCAACCTCGATATCACCGCTGGCCTTAACATTCAGATTCCAGTCGCCGTGAAAGGCAAAGGCATGCAACATGTGGTCCATAAATGGCAGGCCGGTTTTAATTGATATTTCCGGCGCCTTGCCGGTGTCGAGTCTTTCGCCAGCCGAAATCGTCATGGTAATTTGGGTTTCTTTGGTGTTGCGTTCAATTGTTACTGAATTCATGTTTAATTCTCGGCTGATGTTTGAATAGTCTGAACCAGCTTATCGATCTGGCGAAAATTTAGCTTGTAGTAACTGGGGTTGGCTACCAGATGTACCTTGATTTCGGCCAGTTCCTGCAAGACCTCCAGATTGTTGGCCTTGAGGGTGCTGCCGGTTTCTACCAGATCGACGATGCAGGGCGCCAGCCCCAACAATGGAGCCAGCTCGACCGAGCCGTTTAGCCTGATTATGCGGGTTTCCTGACCCTTGGCGCCGTAAAACTGGCGGGTAAACTCAACATATTTGGTGGCGATGGTAACCAGTCCGCCGGATAGGGCTTCGCTGCCCTTGGGGGCAGCCAGGCACATTTTGGTGCTGCCAAAATCAAAGGTGTGGAGTTTTATTAGCTGGTGTCCTGATTCGATCAGGGTATCGTCTCCGCAAACCCCAAGGCCTGCGATTCCGTGATGGACATAGGT
>CAZDYA010000180.1:0-3825 GCA_964509515.1 uncultured Spirochaeta sp. | reverse complement strand
TTGTAAGCCGATTTTTATAGCCGGTAAGGAAGTTTTTCCCTTACCGGCTTATTTTTTTTAAGAATTTGGGATTGTTTAAAATTTATGAGAATTCGTTAGGTATTCGTTTGTCTTTCGTCATAAATTCAGGCTGAATTCCGGAATTTGCTTTATTCCTAAAAAATATATGCAATTATTTATGCGCATTTTTGATTTTTTCTTTTGAAATGGTGGTTATTTTAACCAAATTTTGGTAAAAAAATTCGGCCGATAGCCGATTCACTATTAATATCACAAAAAAACTTCGTAAAAAAAACCATGATTTACAGGAAGGGGGTTTACTTTCTTGCATTTCTGGTATAAATGAAAGTGCTCATTTCGGAATGCAACCGATATGCTTCAATCCTATTTTGCGGGCGCTGGAATACGGCACCCATGAGCAGAAAGGAAAGAAAGGAGGAAAGAGTGGCAATCTTGAAAAAGACGGATGAATACGGATTATTCGAAATCCGGTTCGAGAGTATCGGCGGTCTGGGAGCTAACCTTGCCGGGAAAATGCTTGCAGAAGTCGGACTAAAGTACCTGGGACTAAATGTCGCCAGTTTCGCATCCTACGGTTCGGAAAAGACTGGTAGCCCGGTTAAGGCTTTCGTACGTTTTGCCGAGCCTGATACCCCTATAAAGGTTTCAAGTCCTATCGAAGAGCCGGATATTGTTGTGGTATTTCAGGAAGCTATCATCAGCAGTTTACCTGTTACCCTCGGGTGCGATGAAAACACAGTGTTTATTGTTAATTCGCGCAAGTCACCGGAAGAACTGCAGGATCTGCTCAAGATCCCCAAGGCCAGAATTGGCGCGGTAGATGCTACCGGCATTGCTTTGGCCGAAAAGGTCAAGATCAACGGTGTCCTGCTTGGCGCGATTGCCAAGGCAACTGATTTTATCGAACTCAAGCATATCAACGGAATGTTCGAAGAAATCATCGGTGCAAAATATCCTGAGCTGCTGGCTCCAAACCTGCGGGCTATTCAGCAGGGCTTCGATGGCCTGGAGATCAAGGATGTTGCAGAAAAAAGCGAATACTCCTTTAAGCCATTCGCAGTGGCTGAACCGCTTTTGGGTTACGAAAACCAGATCCCCGGCGGTACTGTAACAAACCCCGGAAACATGGTTAACAAAGACCTGTCACCCGGCCGTGGCGGCAAGATTCCTTTATGGCATGCAGAAAAGTGCACCAACTGTGGTTTCTGCGACATTGTCTGTTCCGACCTCTGTATGGTTTTCCGCAAAGAAATGAACGAGAAAACCGGCCGCGATGCCATGTTCATGAAGGGAATAGATTACCAGTACTGCAAAGGCTGCCTGAAGTGTGTTGAGGTCTGTCCTGTCGAAGCGCTTACCGAAGCGGTAGAAGCCGAGCAAAACATGGCAGATATCACGGTCAAGCTCTTTTCGGACAAAGACCTGGTTCAAAACCACAGCTAAGGCATAGGAGAGCAAAGTATGGCAAAGAAACAAGTATACAAGGTTGAGAGCGGGAACGAACTTGCCGCGCTCGCAGCCAGTCAGATTAACTATCATGTTATGGGGTACTTTCCCATAACCCCATCGACCCAGGTGCCAGAGTACCTGGATGAGCTCAAGGCCAACGGCGAAAATACCGTTAACATGATTCCCGGTGACGGGGAGCACGGTGCAGCGGGTATCTCCTATGGTGCATCTACCGCTGGCGGGCGTGTACTGAACGCGACCAGCGCCAACGGGTTGCTTTACGCCATGGAGCAGCTGCCGGTGCAGTCCGGGACCCGTTTCCCAATGGTGCTTAACGTTATCAATCGTAGCGTTTCCGGTCCGTTGGACATCAAATGTGACCACTCAGATATCATGATGGCGCTTAACACCGGTTGGTTGATCATGATGGCCAAGGACCCGCAAGAGGTTTACGACCTGAATATTTGCGCACCCAAGATTGGTGAGGACGAGGATGTCCGGTTGCCGATTATCGTTTCTTCTGACGGATTCTTTACCTCGCACCAGAAGCGCCGGGTAGAGGTCTTTGAAGATGGAAAAGATGTTCAGGATTTTATCGGACCATACAAAGAGGTTTTCTCGACTGTTGATACCAAGAATCCGATTTCGGTTGGTTGTTACATGAACGACCCTGACCAGGGCAATAACCACGTTCAGCTGGCCGAAGCCGTGAAGGGTGCCAAAAAGGTTATCAAGAAGGTTTTTAAGGAGTTTAAGGACTTTGCCGGCCGTGAGTATGACGTGGTTGGTGAGTATCTGACAGCCGATGCCGATGTAATCATCATGGCAGTAGGTTCTTCAATTAACACCTGTATGACGGCTGCCGATAACCTCCGTGCCCAGGGCAAGAAGGTTGGTGTAGTTTGGCCTCGGATCATCCGACCTTTCCCGACCGAAGAGCTGAACGCGGTTGTCAAGAACGCTAAGCTGGTGGTTGCCATGGACAGGCAGGATACCTATTCCGGTCTGGGCGGTAACCTTTCCATCGAATTGCGTGCTGGTATGCAGCTGGAGGGGATTAACACCCCGGTGCTGACACAGATCTACGGTCTGGGTGGAAAAGAGCTGTCAATCGAAGAAGCCGAAGGCGTATTCAACAAGGGATTTGATACCATCGATCAGAAAGCCAAAGAGATCATGATGTACCTGGATGCGCATTTCCGTCCTGGACAGAAAGACGGCCGCCTGCCAAAGGGTCTGGCGCCGCTGGAACCAGCTGATCTTGAGAACGCTATCGAGATCGAGATGGGCGCCAACAACAAGCTCGAGGTCAAAAAGGTTAACCTGCGTAACCTGACTGGCCAGGCCAAACGCTTTACTCCTGGTCACGGGGCATGTACCGGTTGTGGTATCTTCTCGGGGCTTAACACCTTCATGCGCGGTATTACCGGCCATGTAGTTGTGCTGTTTCAAACCGGTTGTGCCATGGTTGTTTCTACCGGTTATCCGTACAACAGCCATCGTGTAACCTACATTCATAACCTTTTCCAGAACGGTGCGGCTACCATTGCTGGTGTATCCGAGATGTTCAAGGAAAGAAAGCGCCGCGGCGAGATACCTGCCGATGAAGAGATCACCTTTATCATGGTCACCGGTGACGGTGGTGCGGATATCGGTATGGGTCCGATAGTCGGAACAGCCAACCGCAACGACAATGTTATTCTGCTGGAATATGATAATGAGGGTTACATGAACACCGGTAACCAGCTGTCATACGCTACGCCACTGGGACACGCGACATCTACTTCGCATGTTGGGCCGGCCCAGGTTGGTAAGCAGTTCCAGCACAAGGATACCATTCAGATCATGGCGGGAACACATATTCCGTACCTGTTCACTGGTACCGAATCGCAGCCGCAGGACCTTATCAAGAAGGCCGCCAAGGCTCAGTGGTATGCCAAGAACTACGGAACGGTGTACGGCAAGATCCTGGCCGCCTGTCCGCTGAACTGGAAGAACGAAACACGCGATGGCCGCAACGTTGTTGACGCCGCGGTAAACTGTAACTTCTTCCCGCTTTACGAGATCGAGCAGGGTATTACAACCCTGACCTATGATCCGGAAGCCAAGGGCAAGAAGGTCGAATTGGAAGACTGGCTCAAGATGATGGGCAAGACCAAGCATCTGCTCAAGCCGGAGAACAAGGAAATCGTAGAGGCCGCACGCAAAGAGGTTGAGCGACGATTCAAGCGCCTTAAGGCAATGAGTGAGCATCCTGACTTGTAGGGTGTGTGTTTGTACAACAGCTGTATAAGCGAAGGGAGCGGTTTCGGCCGCTCCTTTTTTTTGTGTATTGACACTTTGTGAGTTGTATAG
>CAZDYA010000179.1:3466-3828 GCA_964509515.1 uncultured Spirochaeta sp. | reverse complement strand
TTCATGAAAGTCTATCACCATGAATGAAACACGGTCAACAAAGCCACAACTGATATGCGGCACAGATGAAGCCGGAAGGGGCCCGCTGGCAGGACCAGTAACAGCGGCGGCCGTCATCCTCCCGGAAGATTTCAACACGAATATCCTGGGCGATTCAAAAAAGCTAACGGCCAACGCGCGCGAGCTTTGCGAGCAGGAAATACGTTCATCTTGTATGGCCTATGGAATCGGCTGGGTTTGGCACCACGAAATAGATAAGATCAACATCTTGCAAGCCAGCTTACTGGCAATGCAGCGTGCCGTTGCCGAACTGCTGCCACCCGAACAGAGCCGCCGTGATCCTTTTGCAAAGGATTGGCCAA
>CAZDYA010000179.1:0-3456 GCA_964509515.1 uncultured Spirochaeta sp. | reverse complement strand
GAAACCGGCACCATTTATAAAAACCCGGTAGATTCGTTTGTTATTCCCGAACTGGTTCTGGTCGACGGCAATCGCTGCCCCGAGTTCGGCCCCGGCATAGAAAGCCGCGCCGAGATAAAAGGCGACAGCCGGTTTCATTGCATTATGGCAGCTTCGATACTTGCAAAAACAGCCCGTGACAGATGGATGGCCGCCGCCGATAAACTATGGCCGGGCTACGGCTTTACCGGTCACAAAGGCTACCCTACAGCCGCCCACAAGGAGGCTATTTATCGTCTTGGTCCTTCACCGATTCACCGTCTTTCTTTCCGAGGCGTACGCGCACCTTCCTGACTTTGGGCTCAGTCTTATCCCCGACGACCGGCGGTGATGAATCCCTTTTTTCGGTTCCAGGCTCGGACCGGTTTTCAGTCCGACCCTCGCTTCTAGCCTCGGTTGGGGCCGGTCGCCGTTTGGCCCGGAAGGCATTCCAGCGACTGGTGCGTATATGCTCGACTGCTTCGGTTAAAGCAGAATAAAAATCATCCAATTCTTCCTGATAAACTACAATCTGATGGCGATCGCTTTCGGGCGCACCTTCAGCCCGCTTGCTCTCGACAATATTCAAAAATACATCGCCCCGTCGGTTTTCTTTTACATTAAAAAAGAACATCCGCTTTTCAGACTGAGCTCTGGAAGAAAATAATTCACCTCGTTGTCCCATTGGCAGAGCATACAGGTTTCGCCCCCGCTCCGCAAGTGTGAACCCGGCTAGACATCAAACAAACAACTCAAGAATCTCTTGATCATTGAGTGCCTGCAGCAAACCTTCGCCGCCGCTTAATACGGTATCTGCCAAATGCTGTTTTTTCTTTTGCAACTCCATAATACGTTGCTCGACCGTGTCAGCCGTAATAAAACGATAGGCAAAAACTGCTCCCTCGCGGCCAATCCGGTGAGCACGGTCTATGGCCTGGTTCTCGACTGCCGGATTCCACCATGGATCGATAATGAATACATAATCGGCAGCCGTTAAATTTATTCCGGTACCGCCGGCTTTCAGGCTGATAAAAAACACACCCATCCCCGGATCCTGTTGAAAACGCTGCACAAGCTGGTCGCGCTCAACTTGCGGGGTGGCACCGGTCAACAGGCAACTCGGCTGGCCGATTTTATCGGTCTCTTCCTTAAGCGTATATAAAACCTGCAGGAACTGCGAAAACACCAGCACCTTATTGCCTTCGGCCAGGATATCACTTAGATAATCCTTGACTTCATCCAGCTTGGAAGAAGGCACACCGTCCAATTCCGGATCGACCAGCGACGGCATAATGGCCGCCTGCCGCAACCGCAGCAGTCCCTCTAGCATATAACGGCCGACCTCTGAGCGATCACCCTTTTCGATTGCCCCGCTAATCCTTTGCCGGTAGCCACCAGCTAATTCCTGATAGGCCGCCTGCTGACGGCTGGACATACTGACGGTAACCGTTATTTCTTCGCGCGGGGGCAGATCGCTGGCAACCTCGTTCTTGCGCCGGCGCAGCATCAGGGGATGAATACGTTGTTGCAACAGCCCCGTGGCAGCCTGGTCATGCTGACGCATAATCGGTCCGGCAAAACGGCGTTGGAACTCGCTGCGTGAACCAAACAGCCCGGGATTCAACAAATCCATAACCGCCCATAACTCAATAAGATCGTTCTCGATTGGAGTGCCGCTAAGAGCCACCCGGTGTTCAGCCCGGATCAGCTTGACAGCCCGATATCCATGGGTTCGGGCATTTTTTATATGCTGCGATTCATCAATGACGAGCATATCCCAGTCGCGGGACTGCAGCATTTCCGCATCGTTGCGCAGGGTAGCATAGCTTGTCAGAACTATACCGTGGCTCGGTAGTTCCTTGATACTTTCCGCACGCTGACTGCCTGCATGGATATGCGCTTTCAAGCCGGGCGTAAAGGTATTAATCTCCCTGTTCCAGTTATCAAGGGTAGAAACAGGAGCAACAATCAAGGCACTTCGCTTGGCCTTGATTTCTTCCAGGGATTGAAGGACGGCCAGCAATTGAATGGTTTTCCCCAGCCCCATATCATCCGCCAGACAAAAACCAAAACCCGCTAGAAGCACACGCAGCATTTTGCCACAGCCCTGCATCTGATATGGCCTTAAAACACCCTGCAAACCCGCCGGGGGACTATATCCATGGCTATCGTCGCCGGCCATCATCAACTGCCTTATTCTTTGTCCGGCATCGCGGCGGGCATCTTCGGCACCCTCAAGCTCGAAGATGTCGCCCTCGGACATCTCCTGTAACTCGGCCAAATCATATAACTGGCTAGCATGCACCCTGCCGCGCTTTAGCTGTTCGAGCAATGTCTGGCAGGCCTCATAGGTCAACAGGATGGTCTGCCCATTGGCATTGATAAAGCCACGCTCCAGATCCTGCTGACTAAGCTTGACCGCCTGATCGTCAATATTTACCTCGGCCTGAAGCCCAAACCAGTCCTGCGATTGCTGTCTGGTTCTCAAGACCGGCCTGACCGAGCCTGCAAGCTTGTAAGCACCATGCAGCCTAAGCTGTATGCCCTGATCGATTAACTTGTCCCCCAGATAAGCAATAAAATCATGGATGGACATTTCCAGTTCCCAGGCCTTGCTTTCATGATCACTGATCTCGGGCGGAACAGGTGCCGCCAGCATCTCGGCATCGTTGTCTTGTGCAAATTCATTCAACTGATCTTCCAACATTTGAATGTTTTTATGATCTGCTTCGACATCAGGTATCTCCAAAACGCCGGAAGCCTGATGATAGCCAATTTGGCCACGTTCATACTTAACCATCACGCCAAGGGTTAACCATTCCCCCCAGCCCAGCCGACTGCTATTCTGAGGAAAAAGGACAACAACCAACTGACCTGCCGCACGCCGTATTCGCACCTCCTCGGCCGGCGGCGCAACAAACACCCCCTGCAGCGGCTCGTTCATAAAGGCCGCAGCCAGGTCGGCACAGTCAGCGTGGCGAAAACCCTGTTCATGGCGCAGCAAACATCGCAACAGCTCGCCACGCTGTGGCAGGGCGAAGCCGTAAAAGACCAGGCCCTGCTCGGCATCGATCAGGGCATGCACCCCCGGGCCGGTAACCGCGGCGGCTTCGACTGACAAGGTTTTGTTGGTTGGGGCGGCGAATGGGACTTCACCTGCCCAACCAGCCTCATCGCCAGCGGGGCCTGGGGCGCTGGAGGCAGCGGCGGGGGAGCCAGCCCCGCGGGCGCTGGCCGTGGGGGCGGCCGCAGAGAGGGCGCCGGGGGCAGGAGCGGCGGCATCGGCGCTGGCCGCGGGGGCGGCGGCACGGCCGGCAAAGGCCGCACCGGCGCTGGAGTCACGGCCTGCCGAGAAAACATCACTCACAGCCGCATCGGCAGGAGCGGCGGCGGCCGCAGCAACGCCGGCGCTGGACGCGCCACCGCGCGCATTACCGG
>CAZDYA010000178.1:0-3837 GCA_964509515.1 uncultured Spirochaeta sp. | reverse complement strand
CCGACTCACGCTGCCGGCGTTGTCATCGTCAAAGATAAGCTAGCTGAATACGTACCGCTCTACCGTGACCCCAAAACCGGCGCCATTTCGACCCAGTTCACCATGGATCTGTTGGAAGACTGCGGCCTGGTCAAGATGGACTTTTTGGGGCTAAAAACCCTGACCCTGATACGCAACACTGTTGGACTGATCCGCAAGCGTGGGATTAACCTGGATATTGATACAATTGATGAGCAGGACGAAAAAACCTTTGCCATGCTTGGCGAAGGCAAAAGCGTTTGTGTTTTTCAGTTTGAAAGCACCGGCATGCAGGACATCCTTAAAAAGGCCAAACCAACGCGCATCGAAGACCTGATCGCCTTGAATGCCCTTTACCGCCCAGGCCCCATGGAAAACATCCCTCAGTTTATTGAATCCAAGTGGAATCCTGCTACCATCAGCTATCCGCACCCGATACTTGAACCTGTTTTAAAAGAAACCTACGGAGTAATTGTCTACCAGGAACAGGTAATGGAGATAGTTCAGCTGATTGGCGGCTTTAGCCTGGGACAAGCCGACATCCTCCGCCGGGCCATGGGAAAAAAGAAAGAAAAAGAAATGGCCAAGATGGAGACTACATACCTGCAGGGCGCCAAAGAAAAAAACATCCCGGAGGAAACCGCCTCGCGCATCTTCAAGCTGCTTGAGCCCTTTGCCGGCTACGGTTTTAACAAGTCGCACGCCGCGGCCTACTCTGTATTAGCCTACAAAACCGCCTTTCTTAAGGCCAATTTCCCGGCTGAATTCATGGCCGCCAACCTTACGAACGAAATCAATAATACCAAAAACATGACCACCTACATCAACGAAACGAGGGCGATGAACATCGAAATTCTGCCCCCCGATGTAAATACCAGCAGCAAGGAATTCAGCGTAAAGGACGGCAACATCGTCTTTGGGCTGGTCGGTATCAAGAATGTCGGCAGCAGTGCTGTTGATGCAATTATTTCGGCCCGGGAAACCGGCGGACCCTTTGAATCCATCGATGATTTTCTACTGCGTGTTGATATGCGGACGGTCAACCGCAAGGTGATGGAGGTATTGATAACCACTGGTGTTTTTGACTGCTTTGGAAAAGGCCGACGGCCGTTGATGGACTCACTGGAACAGCTGTTGATGATCGCCGCCCACAAACGGCGCAGCAAGGCCGACGGCCAGGCCAGCCTTTTTGACAACACTGATGAGGAAGAGTTCCCTCAGCCCGAATACCTCAGCATAGAAGAATGGCCGCTACGGGAGCGCCTTAGACACGAAAAAGAAATCCTTGGTGTATATTTTTCCGGGCACCCCCTGGATGACTACCGCGATACCTGGCGACGCACCTGCACCTGCAACCTGGCGCACTCAGATAGTTTTGCTCACGAAAAAGAGGTTAACATCCTGGGGCTTGTAACCGCCTTTCGCACAATCTTTACCCGCAAGGGCACCCAAATGGCCTTCGGCACAATTGAGGACTTTAACGGCAAGATTGAGTTCGTGCTTTTCCAGGAAACCCTGGAGAAATTCCGGGAAATTGTACAGGAAGATGCCATTATCGGCATCATCGGCACAGTGGATACCCGCCGGGAGGATCCCCAGATCGTCGTCAACGAAATCCGCTCACCGGACAGCATGGATGAGCAGGATGTCGGGGTCGTGCATATACGCCTGCAGGAAGAAAAGGCCAGCGAAAAAGCCCTTTACGAACTGCGCGCCGTTCTTTCACAGGATGAATATTGTGGAAGCTGCCCTGTCTACATACACATACCCAGGGCAGAAAAGCCCGAGGTAATAATAGAGGCCTCTGCCGAAATTCGGGCTTCGTCACGCGCTAATGTTCTGGAATCATTAAAACAGCTACCCGCAGTTGACCGGGTCTGGCGAGAGCTTTATGCTCCTGCATAGAGACAACACAAGGAGTTTCAATGGCCAGCGTAGCAAACATCGCCAATAGCATTATCTCGATATATTTACTGCTGCTTTTTATCCGCATCCTGCTTACCTGGTTTGGCGGCATACAAACAATGGGCAAACCGGCCGAGATACTCGCGGCCATCACCGACCCATATCTTAATCTTTTTCGGGGCTTGAGGTTTCTTCGCATCGGTCACTTGGATTTCTCGCCAATTGCGGCCATCATGCTGCTTTCATTGATCAGCTCGATATTAACCCGCCTTCAAATGCAGCAAAGCGTCACCATCGGACTGGTTTTGGCCATCGTGGTAATGATGATAATCAGCACACTGCGATTTTTTGCCTTCATTCTGCTGATAATGTGCGTTATCCGCCTGGTAACCCTGATTGCCAGCATCGGTATCGGAACGCATTTCACCAATGTTCTGGATACCATGCTTCAACCCCTGTGCAGTCAAATCATCCGGCGGTTTTTCCCCAGACGAATAATCCCTTATTCTTCATGCCTTTTCATGCTGACAGCACTGCTAGTCATCATATATTTTGGCAGCCAATATCTCGGGATATTTTTGGCGCAGCTACTGCAACAACTGCCATTCTGATAAAGGTGCTTGCCGATGGTATTAAAGCAATTACAGGCTCCGGTTGACAAATTACCGGGTGTCGGGCCGGCCATGGCAGGCTCCCTGCATTCAATGGGTATTTTTTCAATCCATGACCTCTTGCTTCTTTGCCCCCGACATTATGAAGACCGTCTAAACCATTCCCCCCTTCCATGCCAAATAACCGATTCACCCACTTGGGTTAACACCATAGCCAGTGTTGTCGCCCATGATTTCTTTATTTTTAACGGCAAACAAACCTTGAAGGTATATATAAAGGAAGAACAAGCAACAGAGGGTCAGGACAGCGACTACGCATTGGCCAATGCCTGTCTGGTTTGTTTTGGCAGAAACTATCTGGCTGATGCCATGCCTGTAGGCAAGACTTTTCACATCTGCGGTCAATTCAGTTTTCGCTATGGTGATCTGCAAAGCAGCAATTTTGATTTTGCCCCCCTAAACAGCGACAACGGTCGCTTTAATCGTATTCTGCCGATTTACCCCCTTGCCGGCCGGCTTGGTCAAAAGACGATGCGAAATATCATTGGCAAGGCGATGCAGCAGTATGGTCAGCATGTCGAAAGCAGCCTGCCTCCAGCGATATGCCAGGCGACAGCGGTTTCCCTGAAACAACTGCATATGCCCGAAGAACTGGCCGCCGCCGAGCTTGCCCGCCGTCAGCTCGCATTGGAGGAGCTTTTTTTCCTGCAGCTTGAAATTGCATTAAGCGCCCAGGCCAGATCAAACATCAAAAGGCCGCCAAGCAAACCAAGCCGCCGTATTCAGCAGGAAGTAATTGCAGGCCTGCCCTATACCCTAACCGATAGCCAGCTTCGCACAATACAGGAAATCTACGATGATATGTGCAGCGACCGTCCCATGCGCCGCTTGCTTCAGGGCGACGTTGGCTCTGGCAAAACCATTGCCGCTGTTTTAAGCGCCCTGCCCGTTTTGCAGGAAAACAAACAGGCTGTCATCATGGTGCCCACCGAGCTATTGGCGCAGCAGCATTTTCAAGGCATAAAACGTGTGCTTGGCCAGCTTGAAATCGGTATCCAGTTACTTACCGGCAGCCTTGGCCAAGCCGAAAGACAAGCGGCGCTGGAAGCCCTGCAAAACGGCGATGCAAAGCTGATTATTGGGACCCACGCTGTCTTTAGCAGCGATGTGCACTACAATAATCTTGCCTACGTGATAATTGATGAACAGCACCGCTTCGGCGTCACCCAGCGCCAGGCCCTGATCGACAAGGCCGCTGCCCACGCCCGGGAAACCCAAGCCCACGCCCGGGACCCCCAGGCGC
>CAZDYA010000177.1:0-3841 GCA_964509515.1 uncultured Spirochaeta sp. | reverse complement strand
AGGAATCAAAGCCGCCGGTCATCGTGCCGGACGGCGCCCTGATACCGGATGAAGGTAGCCGCATTTTAAGCGCATGGAATATTGCCTTTTTTGGTTCAATCGGTGCGCTGCTGCTGCTGCCACTGGTAGGGCCTTCTCAATATCGTGAAATTATTGCCTTTGTGCCGGATGGGATCTTTCGGACCTTTCAAGTCACAATAATTGCCATTTTGCTGGCTTTGGTAATCGGCTTGATTGCTGGACTTGGGCGCCTGTCCAAGGTGTGGCTGATAAACAGAATAGCTACCATCTATGTAGAGGTAATCCGCGGGATACCCCTGCTGGTTCAGCTCTTTTACATCTATTTTGCCTTGGGTAAGTTTTTTCAGGTGCCAAGGATGGTTTCGGCTGTTGTTGCCATGTCCATCTGCTATGGGGCCTATCTGGCCGAGATTTTTCGGGCTGGTATCCTGTCGATCCCAAGGGGGCAGATGGAAGCTGCCCTGGCCCTTGGTTTATCCCGCGGCCAGGCCATGCGCCGTGTTATCATCCCGCAGACGCTGCGTATTATTCTGCCGCCCATTGGCAATGAATTTATTGCGATGCTAAAGGATTCCTCGCTGGTTTCGATTATCGCGGTATCCGATTTGTTAAGACGCGGGCGGGAATATGCTTCTACTACCTTTTTCTATTTTGAAAGCTATACCGTAGTCGCACTGATATACCTGGTAATGACGCTGTTCTTTTCACGTGTTGTTGCCGCTATGGAAGCGAGGTTGAATGCAAGAGATTAATGTTGATCAACAGCAGGCGGAATTACCCCGTATCGCAATTAGCGGGGCTGTGAAGCGTTTCGGCGCGGTGCAAGCCCTCCGGGGAGTGGATCTGGTGATCCAACCCGGCGAGGTCGTCCTGGTGATCGGCCCTTCCGGCAGTGGCAAGAGCACCCTCTTGCGCAGCGTTAACCGCCTTGAGCATTTGAGTGCTGGCACAATCATGGTCGATGGCGACAGCGTCACCGATGCTCGTGCCGATATCCGCAAGATCCGTGAAGAAGTTGGCATGGTTTTTCAGAGCTTTAATCTTTTTCCACACTTGTCTGTTATCGAGAACATCATGCTGGCCCCTTTAAGGGTCAAAAAGGAATCCCGTGAACAGGCCGCTGAAACTGCTCGCGCATTGCTGGCCAGGGTAGGATTGGCGGACAAGGAAAAGGCTTATCCCGATCAACTGTCAGGCGGTCAGCAACAAAGGGTGGCCATTGCGCGCGCCCTGGCCATGAATCCCAAGGTCATGCTTTTTGATGAACCAACCAGCGCCCTGGACCCCGAGATGATCAAGGAAGTTCTGGATGTAATGCTTTCATTGGCAGCCGATGGCATGACCATGATGGTCGTATCGCACGAGATGGGTTTTGCCCGTGCGGCCGCAGACCGGGTGGTTTTTATGGATGCCGGGCAGATTGTCGAAGAGGGTACTCCTGAGCAAATTTTTGCTGATCCAAAGGAAGAACGCACCAAAGCCTTCTTGCAACACATCCTGTAATAAAAATAGCTGTACCAATCTTGTTTTTTTGCCGATATTCTATGAGGAACAAGACACAGGCGGTGCTTATGAAACTAAAAAGTGAACTACTGCGTTTACAGGCTGAGTTGGAAAACCAGCAAAACAAGGTTGACCAGTCAGAAGAAAAATTTAAAGAAATCGAAAATGAACGTGGTCGTCTCGAAAACCGCGTGGCCGAGCTGGAACAGATGCTGGCCAGCAAAGAGGCGATTGTTCAGGACATGGATAATGAATGCCAACGTCTAAAAGAGCAGATTGATTCATCTTTTTTGAACGACAAGGGGCAGCAAACCCTGCTTGGCTTTAAATTGATTCCGCCATATCTGGATAAGGTATTAGGCCGCCCGTTTTTTATTACGGTATCCGAAGAGTTTAACTACAAAACAGCCCCCGATCGTGAACGCCTGGATGAGATACAGGCTGGACTGCTGGAAAGTGAGCCGCCAGGCTTTCATAACTTTCGCGACCGTATCAAGCCTGATCACAGTTTTCGCGTAGGATATTTTTATTCCACCCGCGAATATTTTCTTGATGGACCAGGTGGAAAAACCTCGTTGATTAACATGTTTTTTCCGGCTGATATGAATGGCGGATTGGAGATCACCAGTCAGTTCCGCAGTGCCATGTATCTGGCAATTCAGAACCGTGAGCTGCAGTCGGCTGCTCTGGCCAAGGAAATCTTTGGGGCTCCGCTGTTGTCTTACGCTTTTCCGATAATGGATGAACAGGACCGGCCTGTTGGTGCGGTTTCGTTTTCCAACGACATTACCCAGATTGTCCGGATTGCCAGAGAATTGGGTCGCGTGGTATCTGATGATGCTGATACCACGCTTGAAAAGCTGGCCAACGTGCTCAATAGTGAACTTGAGGTTGCCCGTCAGGCCGCCGACCTGGTTCGCCAGGAGGCCCTTGGTTCCCAGCGCATTGCCGAGACCATCAGAACCAAGGGTAAGGAAGTAATTGAAATCTCTGAACGCTTGAACGTTTTGGCCATCAATACGGCCATTGAATCCTCCAAGGTTGGGGCGCAAGGCAAGGGTGTTAGTGTAATTGCTAATCAGATGAAGCAGATTTCTGATATTACCGGGAAAACGCTAAAAGAGATATTTGATGAGAGCCTGCTGCTGGATAATTCCAGCAAGCAGATTCTGGAGCATTCACAGGGGCTGGAGAGCAGTGCGGCTGATCTGCGCGAAGAAAGCAATGTGCTTTTCGAGACATCCAAGGGGATGTCCAGTCAAAAGAACAAATTGGCCAGGCTGGTGCAGCTCTCCATCGAAGAGATTAGCCAAAATCAGGGTGACCTTGATGCCATCAAGGCCCTGGTTGATTGATCTGCACTCCATAATTGTTGGCATAAAAAAAAGCACCGGTAATCCGGTGCTTTTTTTAGTGCTGCCGCCAGCTAATGGCGGCCGGGCATTTATTTCTAGATATAGCCCAGTTTTTCGGCTTCTTCCTGCAGCTCTGCCCGGAAGTCCGGGTGAGCAATGCTGATAAGCCGTTTGGCCCTTTCGTGAATGCTACAGCCCTTCAGGCGGACACAGCCGAACTCGGTAACGATGTAGTCGACGTTGGCCCGGTGCAGGGTAACGGCCGCACCCAGCTGCAGGGTGGGGGCAATCTTGGAAATCAGCTTGCGGCTACCGTCGGGCTGCTTGACATTGGCGGTAGAGTAGAGGGCGATAAATGATTTCCCGCCTTCACTCATCTGGGCGCCGATGGCAGTGTCAGCCTGGCCGCCGGTTCCGCTGAACTGAACGGTTCCCATTGACTCCGAGCAAACCTGACCGGTCAAATCAACCTCGATGGTTGTATTGATGGAAATCTGCTTGTAGTTATTGGAAATAACGTAAGGATCATTTACCCAGTCACCACGCATGATGGCAACCGCGGGGTTTTCGTGCAGGAAGTCATACAGCTTTTTTGAACCCAGCGCGAAGGTAGCGACCATCTTGCCAGAAAGAATCTTTTCGCTGACGCTGCGCGGCACAGTGCTGATAACACCGGCTTCGTGCAGGTCTACCATTCCGTCGGTAAACATCTCGGTGTGGATTGACAGATTCTTTTTGTGCATCAGCTCGGCTGATACCGCGTTGGGAATACTGCCGATACCCAGCTGTATGGTTGAGCCGTCTTCGACGTGCTCGGCAATATAGCGGCCGATCTGTCGGTCCTTTTCCGAGATTTCCTGGCTAGGCAATTCCGGAATTGGGGCGGTGTGGTTGATCAGGTAATCAACCTCGTCCAGATGGATTACGGTATCGCCAAAGGTGCGCGGCAGGTTTTCGTTTAT
>CAZDYA010000176.1:0-3845 GCA_964509515.1 uncultured Spirochaeta sp. | reverse complement strand
GAACTATCCTCGCCCTTGGGTATATGGAACGGTAGTTTCGCCAGATGAAGTGTATGCAGATGCTCACCGCGTTATGTGGCTGATGATTGTCTTGCTTTTGGGCGGTTTGATAGTAATTGAATTGGCGGTTTGGGGAATGGTAGCCGGATTGCTAAGGCCATTGAATGCCGTTAGAAATGGTTTGTTTGATGTTGCCAAAGGGGATGGCAATCTTACACATACCCTGAAAGTCAGATCGCAGGATGAAATCGGGCAGTTGTCGGGTTATTTTAATGAATTTCTGCACAGGCTAAGTGAAATAATCAGGGAGATTCGACAGTCAGTAGCTACCTTGGAATCAGTTGGTCAGGGTTTGGCTGTGAACATGGAGCAAACCAGTGCAGCGGTTGAGCAAATTGGCGGTAATATTCAGGGCGTCAAGACTATGGCAGATGAGCAGAATATAAGTGTGCAAACGGTTTCAGCAATAATTGAAGAAATTGTAGGCAACGTAGATAGTCTGAATCGCTTGATAGCGGATCAAAGCAACAGTCTGGAGGATAGTGCCTCGGCAGTAGAGCAGATGGTTGCCAGTATAAATTCGGTTACCAAGAACATTGACAGCAATATGCACAGTTTCCATGTGCTGGAAGAGGTTTCCGAGAAAGGCTTTGAAAAGTTGTCGGCAGTTACGACAACAATCAAGGAGATTGCAGAAAAATCAGAGGGCTTGCAGGATGCCAATAGCGTAATTAATGCCATTGCAGCTCAGACAAATTTGCTGGCGATGAATGCTGCAATTGAGGCAGCCCATGCTGGTGAAGCAGGTCGCGGGTTTGCAGTTGTTGCAGATGAAATCAGAAAATTGGCAGAGAATGCTGGCAAGCAGTCAAGATCAATCGGAGAGGTTTTGCATGCTCTCAAAGAATTGATTGACTCTGTTGTAAAATCGATTGATGAGTCTGGTCACTCATTTGAAGCCGTGCTTGGATCAGTAAAAGAAGTAACAGGTATACAATCTGAAATTCGTCGGGCAATGGATGAGCAGAGTGGCGGAACCCAGTTGGTGCTCGCTACTATCGAGCAGCTGCGGCGGATTACCAGCGAGGTAGATGCTGGTTCGTCAGAGATGGCTGCCGGCAGCAAGTCAATATTGCATGAGGTGACAACCCTGGTTGATACATCCAAAAGGGTTGAGCAGAGTATGGAAGAGATGAATCGGGGAACAATAGAGATCAAGAATGCGATTCAGGCGGTGGTTGATTTGACGCAACAAAATAAGGAAGGTATTCGCCGCGTTGATGATCAGGTGAAGCGCTTTGTCATTGCGGAAGCAGAGGAAGTTTCGACTGAAATCGAGACTGTCCAGGATGAAGATCTTATTGAGTTGGATGAAGAAAAATAATCTTCATTTGAACTTCACATAAAGTAGCACTATAACAGTGTTCTAATAATAATAGCTATGTTAGGCTTAACCTGTATTGGATTTTCTGATACAGGTTTTTTTAGGAGAAATGGAATGTCGAACCCTAGCAAATCTTTGTTTTTACTGGTTGTCTGTTTGGCTGTCTTGCCTTGCGGTCTGCTTGCACAGGCCGGGCCAGGCGGCGGCGGGGGGGCAGGCGGAGGGTCAAGTCGGTCGTCTAGCCCAGATGGTCAGTCAGCAGTTCGCGCTTTTTCACCTGTTGTAGTGGCAAAAGAGTCTGCCAGGCAAATATTTACATTGGCAGCTGGTAGATTAAGACCACAGATGCAGGCAACGCATTCCGTGCCTGTTGCTGGGGTTGTAACAGCGGTAAATGTTCGTCCTGGGCAGGCCGTTAAGCAGGGCCAGGAATTATTTGTATTGCAAAGGGAAGATGCAGGCTCCAGTTTTGCACCGGTAGTCATCCGATCCAGGATTGATGGTGTGGTCTCCCAGGTTAATGCCAGTATATATCTGGAAATGAGGGCTGGCGATTCCGGAGCAACTGTGGTGGCTGCCGATAAGCTGCTGCTTGAAGTTCAGATTAGCGATAGGGATGCCAGATATATTAGCGCTGGAATACCAGTTCAGGCAGAGTTGTATACGGGAGAGGTACTGGAGGGAGTGACATCTGGAATGGGGCCTGTACCGGACTATTTAACCGGTTTATACCTGTTGCAATGTACTTTTGATTCCGGAGCTGAGTTTTTGGGTCAGTTTGTTACCTTGCGCCTGCCGGTTGCTGAATTACAGGGCTTTTTTGTACCAAATAGTTTGTTAGTGCGCCGCTATGGTAAATATTTTTTATGGCTAGCCAATGAAAAAAACCAGCTTGAATTGCGAGAGGTTGTTCCGGGCAGGCGGGTGGATCAGGAAATGCAGATCCTGGAAGGATTGATTGAAGGGGACCGCTATGTCCGGGCCATTACAGGCAGGGAAAAGGAAGGCGAAGTTGTGCCAGGCCTGGAGATGAAAGAATAATTATGCTGAAGTTATTGTTTCGAAAAGAGATGGGGGTGATATTGCTGTTTCTCCTGTTGTGTATTACTGGCCTGGTTTTGGTTTCTTTCATGGGCATACAGCTGTATCCCAGGACTAACCGCCCGGCCGTAACCAGTACCATAACGCACCAGGGATATTCGGCATTGGCGTTTTCGCAGGAATACGCAGAAATGATTGAGTCCCAACTAATGGCGATCCCGGGTCAAGACCGCGTAGAGGTTCGCTATGGGAATAATCAGAGCACCTTCACTATTACATTTGACTGGAATGTTGATTCGCAGCAGGGCATGCTGGATGCAGAGTCTGCCTTTTCGCAAATAGAGGCACGATTACCATCTGACCTTGCTGAAATTAGTAAAGTAAGGTTTTCGACGGGTGAAAATGCTGGTTTCTTGATTATAGGAATTGGCTCGCCTACAGAGAGTGCTGAAAATTTATACAATACTGCCCAAGGCATCCTTGAAGCGCGAATGACAAGGGTCGAAGATGTTGAAACGGTTGAAATACTCAAGGTCGAAGAGCTTAGGGCAGAGATTGAGCTTAGGCAGCATGAGATGCTGCAATATGGGCTTGTGATTGGCGATATTGATACTGCCTTGCAGCAGGGAAGCAATGCCCGTTCCATTGGCACTTTGAAGGACGGCAACTCGCAGCTTAGCGTCCAAATAATTGCCAGTCAGTCAGATTTATTGGATATAGGACAGACCATTGTCAGAGAGACAGCGTCTGGTATAGTGCGCTTGGATGATGTGGCTGACATCAGCATTGAATATGCAGTTCCTGATGTGACTTTTGTGATGGAAGGGCAACGTGGCATACAAATTATTGCTACCCCGGTAGATGGCGGAAATATCAGAAACATGTCAAATGACATTATTGATATTGTTTACATGGCCAGGGAAACTGGAGAACTGCCAGCAGACACCCAAATCCATTTATTGCTTGACCCAGCAGCATACATAAACAGATCAATCGGTCACGTGATCAAGGCCGCTATTATCGGTGCGCTTCTTGCCATGATGGTTGTCTTTATGGCGCTGGGTAAAATTCGCAACACCTTGCTTATTGGGATTTCATTGCCGGTGACAATGGTGTTGAGCTTCATTCCTTTATACCTGATGGATATTAGCCTGAACCTGATATCGCTTGGTGGAATGGCGCTTGCCGTTGGGATGATTGTAGATTCGGCCATTGTTGTGATAGAGAATATTCACAGGTTTCGGGTAGAAGAAAACTATACCCCCGGAGACAGGAAGCACTTGCAGGATCTGATTGTCAGGGCAGTCAGGCAGGTAAGATCTCCGGTAATCGCATCGACCCTTACCTCGGTGCTTGTTTTCCTGCCTATATCATTTACGGCTCCCTTAACCAATGCCATCCTGGGTGAGCAGTCCATAGT
>CAZDYA010000175.1:0-3872 GCA_964509515.1 uncultured Spirochaeta sp. | reverse complement strand
GTTGATATACTTTGCCCGCCCGGACAGTCAGGTTTTTGGACAATCCGTACACTTGCGCCGCAAGCAAATGGGAATGGCCTTGGCAGGCAACGATACCGTAGAAGCAGATATCGTTGTACCAGTCCCTGATAGCGGCAACAGCGCAGCGCTTGGGTATTCAGAAAAGGCCAGAGTGCCATTGGACTACGGTCTGACCAGGAACCATTACGCTGGAAGGTCTTTTATCATGCCAACATCCGCCGAGCGGGAACTGGCCGTCAGAATGAAACTGCATCCAGTGCGAGAGGTTATCGAAGGGAAAAGGATTATCCTGGTTGATGACTCGCTTGTTCGCGGAACCACTGCCAGGATTCTGGTTAAACTGCTTAGGGAAGCAGGAGCAAGGGAAATCCATTTGAGACTGTGTTCACCGGAAATCAGATGGCCCTGTTTTTTCGGGATTGATATTCCAACTCGCAGTGAGTTGATATCCAACCACAAGAGTCCAGAAGAAATCGCCGAATACATTGGCGCTGATACGGTAATGTTTCTTTCACTGGAATCATTAAGAAACTGCGTTGAAGATGCAGAAGGCTACTGCTATTCGTGTTTTAGCGGTAAATACTGCTTGCCGGTAAATATAATGCCAGAAGAACAAAACATGCCAAGAGATGCCAAGTAATTCATTTTGAATAAAATCAAGGAGATAGCATGGATTATGCAGCCGCTGGAGTAGATATTGAAAGGGGCGATGCCTTTGCACGCTATATTGCCCAACAAAAATCCAAAGCAGTTTCGACAGCCATTGGTGGCTTTGCCGGAGGCACAGAGTTGCCTATCGGTAAATACTCCCAGCCGGTAATGCTTTCGTGCACCGATGGCGTTGGCACCAAGCTTCTTGTCGCCCAGTTTCTGGAAAAATACGACACCGTTGGCATCGATCTGGTAGCAATGTGCGTAAACGACCTGGCTGCGGCAGGAGCCGATCCTGTCCAGTTTCTTGACTACATAGCCTGTGGCGCAATCAACGAAAAGGTTTTGCAGCCAGTCATGGCCGGAATAATCAAAGGCTGCGAACAGGCAGACTGCTTGCTTGTTGGCGGAGAAACTGCTGAACTGCCCGACATGTATGGCCCTGATGATATTGATCTTGCCGGCTTTGCTGTTGGCATTGCAGAAAAAAAGGAAATACTGCCAGCTGAGGGCATAAAAGCTGGCGATAAGGTTTTTGGACTGCGCAGCAGTGGAATCCATTCCAACGGGCTTTCATTGGCCAGAAAGGCTGTGCCGCAAAGCGAAAGATCAACCTGGGAGGCCATGCTTGTCCCCACCAGAATTTATGTGAAAGAATTGCAAATCCTGCGCCAGGCGAAATGCCTTGCCGCCGCCGCCCATATCACCGGCGGTGGTCTGGTCGCCAATACCGAAAGAATACTACCTAAAAACTTGCGCCTGCAAACCAATTTTGACTGGGAGATCCCCGCGGTTTTTCAAGCGATTCAAAACCTCGGCAAGGTTGACACAGAAGAAATGCGCAAGGTATTCAACATGGGGATCGGCATGACAGTCATCTGCCGCCAGGAAGACGAACAGCACCTGTTGGAAACCGCCAGGAATAACGGGATTGAACTGCTTCCAGTCGGCCATCTGGTTAAAGCCGACAATGCCGATTTGGAAGATTAATTATGGCCAGGTGTGCAATATTCGCATCAGGAACCGGCAGTAACTTTGTTTGCCTGGCAGAAAAAGTCGCTCACCACCCCGAACATGCAGTAAGCTGCCTGGTCTGCGACAAGCCGAACGCTGCGGTAGTAGAAAAAGCATTCCGCCTGGGAATAACAATTGTTCCTGCATTATATACCAAAAACAGCAATGGCAAGATTGACAGGCATAAGACCGAAATAGCAATAATCGAACGCCTGCAGCAGCTTCAGGTTGATTGCATTGCCCTGGCAGGATATATGAGAATAATCACACCGACCTTGCTAAAGGCTTTTCCTGACCGCATTATGAATATTCACCCTAGCCTACTGCCCAAACATCCCGGGGCCAAAGGAATGCAAGAAAGCATTGCGTCTGGTGATACGGAGCTAGGGATCACAATTCATTATGTAGATGAAGGCGTTGATACAGGCCCCATCATTACGCAAAGAAGTTTTCATCGTCGGAAAGGTGAAACCGCTGAGCAGGAAGAAAAACGTATTCACGCCCTCGAGCATGAGGCTTACCCGGAAGTTCTGATAAACGTAATGAATGATATACAAAGAGGAGAAAAGAGATGAATATCCTGGTCATAGGCAACGGAGGGCGCGAGCATGCAATACTCTGGAAGTTGGCGCAATCTTCAATAGTAGAATCATTGTATTGTTATCCTGGCAGTGCCGGAACCAGCGCTATTGCCGAAAACATAGACGTTGCCAATAATGATGAAAATTGGCAGGCTCTGATTAATATCTGCCAGAACAAAAAGATTGATTGGGTATTTGTTGGTCCCGAGCAACCACTTAGCGAAGGTGTCGTTGATGCCCTGGCCGCGGCCGGCATTCCTGCTTTTGGGCCCCATGCCCAGGCCGCCAAGCTGGAAAGCAGCAAGCAATTTTCCAAGGAATTCATGGTTCGCAATGGCCTTCCAACAGCGGCTGCATCGGTGATCAATAATGAAAAGGAATTAACTGAGTACATCGATGCCGCTAACGGAAAAATGCTGGTGCTCAAAAAGAGCGGTCTCGCCGCGGGTAAGGGTGTACTGGAATCTTCCGACCGTGAAACCCTGCTTGATTTTGGCCAGAAGGTACTGGAAAGTGACAGTCTGGTAGCCGAAGAATATCTGACCGGCTATGAGGTGTCGCTATTCACCCTGGGCAATGATTCAGACTACCTGCTGCTACCCTCCTGTGCTGATTATAAAAAGGCCGGTGACAATAACACAGGGCCCAATACCGGTGGCATGGGTGCTATCTGCCCGGTTCCATGGTTCGACGATGCAATGCTGGCCAGAGCAAAAAAGGAAATCATCGAACCTACTCATCAAGCACTGAGAAAGGAAGGGCTGGCTTACTGCGGTGTATTGTATTTCGGGCTAATGATCACCCAGGAAGGACCCAAGTTACTGGAATACAATGTCAGATTAGGAGACCCGGAAGCAGAAATCCTTATGCCTATGATAGATGGTGATTTGGTAACAATCTGCCATAATCTTCTAAAAAAAGAACCAATTGATATCCCCAGCAAACCAGCCCACGGCTGCGCGGTTACCGTGGTCGCGGCGGCGCCAGGCTACCCGAGCGATTACAAAAAAGGCATACCAGTAGAAATTACGCCACTTTCCCAAGCGGATAAAAACCAGCAAACGGAAATGGGCACAATATTCCACGCCTCGACAATCACGGATGCTCAAGGCCAGCTACTTACCAACGGTGGACGCTGTTTTGCCGCTACCGGCTGGGGATCAAATACAGATGACGCCAGAGGTGCCGCCTACAATCAGGTGGAAAGAATAAATTTTGATGGCGTTTGGTACCGCAAAGATATCGGTACCCGTGTCGGGCAAAACCAATAAGACAATAAGCTTGTCAGCGGCCGTGTTCACCAGCCGTGCTGGCGGCGTATTTCGTATAACAGAACGGCCGCTGCAGCTGATACATTCAAGCTGTCAACATGGCCGCGCATGGGAATACTCAAGAGGCTATCACACAAGCCGGCGGTGTGCTGGTGCAAGCCCTCGCCTTCACGACCGAGAACCAGCCCCACACGGCCTCTCAAATCAAGGCAGGCTGCCGGTTCACCGGCCATGTCTGCACCGTATATCCAAAAGCCCTTTTCCTTGGCCTGTTCAATTGAGCGGTTAAGGTTTGTAACGGTGCAGACATTAACATACTCGATAGCACCAGAGC